>CAYNEU010000386.1:0-5882 GCA_964396275.1 uncultured archaeon
AGCATCTTTAAATGCCAAATTAGTTGTCCTGCACTTCCAGAATTATTTGTAAAAACCGCCTCTCTTAAAAAAGAGAATGTTGCACCATTAAAACTCTTTATCACACTATAGATCTTTTTCCTATAGAGATTCAATAATACCGTATCTCTTGTATGTTTTGTCCCATCAATAAGTATTTTATTATTATTTAAAAATTGGATAATATCCAATATATCTCCTGAAGAAATGTCCAAAGATCTAATAGCAATATTATAGAGCTTTTTTACTTTCAGAACTTTATTTTCTCTAATTAATTCTTTAGCAATTTCTATCATTTTTTGAACGTTAGGATTTTCTAAAGATAGTGGCCCAACGACATTTTTAAATTTCATTTTTAAGAATGATACCTTATTAATAATCTAAATTGCGAAAGTAAACAAAATTGAGAAGTTTTCCCAATTTTGATTATATATTCTAATACTTTAAAAATTTTTGGAAAATCTTAGTCCTTATATCCTTTAATAACGCTAAAAATATTTTTTAATATCTAAAAAAAAATTAGTATCAACTTTTATAAAAGATAAAAAAAAAAGAAATGGTAAAAAAAATGGACCCTAAAAAACAAACAGTAATTTTTGTTTTAATTGCCGTAATATCTACCGCTGCGATTGTTGCAGGAGTAACTTATGTTATTTTGGCTCCCAAGCCAGAAGGAGAAGTGGATGCACTCGAAATATACCACTGGTGGACATCGGGAGGGGAAGCAGCAGCAATTACAGCGCTTGTAGATAAATTCATAACACTATATCCCGATACAACTGTTCAACAAGTCCAAATTGCTGGAGGAGGAGGTTTTGAAATGAGAGTAAAGATAAAAACATTGATGCTTGCAGGACAACCTCCAGATACTTTCCAAATTCATAATGGTTATGAGTGGAAAATATTTTATGATGCCGGCTTGTTAAATAATATAGATCCTATCTGGACAACAGCTTTAAAAGCTGCAGTTCCTGATGTTGTAGAAGATATAAGTAAAGGACCTGATGGTCATTACTACGCTGTCCCTGTTAACATTCATAGAAGTAATGTATTATGGTTTAATTATGAAATACTTAATGATACTGGAATAGACCCCGCAACACTTACGACTTGGCCAGCTTTTTGGGCTGCATGTGATGCTATAATAGCCAATCCAAACTATACCATTACAGCACCAGTCGCAATGGGTGAGCAATGGACTGCGGCACATGCTTTTGAACAAGTTCTTGCTAGTGTAGGCATTGATACCTATGAAGCATGGATAAATGGAGAAATTGATAGTGGTTCAGCAACCCATTACGCTGATTTACTCCTTGCCTGTGAAATCTATAAAAACCTTACAACATATATTAATTCTGATTGGGCTGGAAAATCATGGGATAGTGCTATAGCTAAATTGCTTGCCACAACACCAACTGCAGCCTTTGCAATTATGGGTGATTGGGCAAACGGAGAATTTTTCCAAGCAGGATGGGAGCATGGTGTTGACTATGGAACTATCGGAGTTCCAGGAACAGGTAATATGTATGGTCTTGTAGTAGATTGTTTCGAAAAACCAAAAAATATTCTTCATCCAACTGCTGTAGATAACTGGTTAGGAGTGGTTGCTTCAAAAGATGGACAAGATGCATTTAATCCTCTAAAAGGATCAATATCAGCTCGAATTGATGCAAATATTTCTAAGTATGGGGCTTATCAACAATCTGCTATAGCAGACTTCAATGCAATTGACGCTTCTCCTACTTCATATATGTTTCCAAGTGTAGTTCATGGTAGTGGTGCTCCAGAAGCATTTAATACTGATTTTATTCCTTTAATCGGAGCATTAACCTCAGGTGCAGCTACCGCCGCTCAAACAGCTACAGCTATAGCTACCCTAGCGAATACATATAGCAGTGATTTTACAAAAACATGGAGTTTATAAAATAAATTCTAAAACTTTTTTTTTTTTATATTATTTAGTAAGATTAAATTTACCCAAAAAATAGTAAGGTGTTAAATTGGAACAAATAAGTGAAGAGATAGATAAAATTGAAGATTTTAAAATTGAAAAAAAGCTTAAATCTTTAAAAGAAATAATAAATAACGTATTTGCTAGAGATAAATTAATTATTCGATTAATTTTCATTACTTGTTGTATACTTGTAGCATACTTTGTATATTATTTTATTGTATGGAATATTCTTGTCTCAATGACAGATTGGCAGGGATTAATTCAAACTTATAATTTTGTAGGTTTTGAAAATTATCTCAGAATGCTTAATGATCCAATATTTTGGACTTCTTTAACAAACAATCTTGTCTTTATGCTTGTATTTATACCGTCCAGTATTGTTATTGGACTCTTCTTAGCAATACTTTTAGATCAAAAAATCAGGAAAGAGAGTGTCTTTAGGACAATTTATTTATTACCTTATGCGCTTTCATTCGTTGTTACTGCTTATTTATGGCAATGGATGTTTATTGAAGATGGTGTTATTGATCTTATATTAGATCTATTTGGCCTTGGATTTTTGAAGATGGCTTGGATAAGTGATCCAGATATAGCACTTTTTAGTGTTTCAATCGCTTTAGTTTGGCAATTTTCTGGTTACGTAATGTTAATTTTTTTAGCAGCAATAAGAACTGTTCCACAATCACACATTATGGCTGCCCAAATAGATGGTGCATCTAGTTTTAGATTATACACACGTGTTATTATCCCACAAATTAAGACATCGACTTTTACGGCATTCGTTATTCTTATGATATTTTCCTTAAAAGCGTTTGATTTTATATGGATATTAACCGATGGAGGTCCAGGTTGGGCAACTACAATTTTACCAATTACTGTATATAGAGTAGCTTTTAAATCAAATCAATTTGCTTATAGCTCTGCAATTGCAACAACATTATTATTAATAGTTATGGTAATTGTAATTCCTTATCTTTATATAACATATAGGAAGAGGTAATAAGAAATGAGTTCACATGAAGTAAACCAAACTGAAACGCTAGACGTAATAGATGATTTAAAATGGGAAAAGATTCACAGTAGTAAAGGATTCAGATTATCAAAAATAAAGCAAATAATAAAAAGTATAATACTTTATACTGTTTTAATAGTTGCCATAATTGTAACGGTAATACCACTTTGGTCCGGTATTATGTCTGCCTTTAAAACTCAAGCAGATTTATCATTAACATCACCACTTGCTCCACCTACAACTCCAACATTCGAGCCTTTAATTTATGCTTGGAAGGAATTGCAGCAACCTTTAATAAATTCCGTTCTATTTACTTCTCTAGCAACTATCTTTTCTTGTTTGCTTGGTTCTATATGTGGTTTTGTATTGACTAAATTAAAGTTCAAAGGTTCTAATACTGTATTTCTTCTTATTACTATAGGAATTTTCCTTCCATATCAGTCTATTATAATTCCTCTTTTTATTACTATAAGAAATTTGGGAATATATGATACAATGTGGGCTATGATTTTAGTACATTCAGTCTATGGAATTCCTATGACGACACTTCTCTTTAGAAGTTATTATGAATCGATACCAAAGAGTATAATAGACGCGGCTAAAACTGATGGGGCGGGAGTAATGACGATATATAGAAAGCTTATACTTCCATTATCTCCTTTACCCTTTGTAGTTGCTGGAGTGTTTCAGTTTACTAGTATTTGGAATGATTATCTTTTTGCTCTGATACTTACAGGGGCAAATTTCGAACCAGCTTCATTTGCTCTCTCAAATATGGCAGGAGGAACTGAGACTGCTTGGAATAATACAATGGCGGGTACTTTTTTGTATTCTTTACCTATTTTACTTATTTTTGTTTTGTTAGGTAAATATTTAATGCAAGGATTAATGGCAGGAGCAGTAAAAGGTTAGAGGTTATATTATGCCAAATGTAAAAATAAGAAATTTAGTAAAGAAATATGGAGATATTTATGCACTGGATAAAATAAACTTAGATATAAACGATGGTGAACTATTTATATTACTTGGGCCATCTGGTTGTGGAAAAACAACAACTCTCTTTAGTGTCGCAGGGTTGATTAAACCTGAAGAAGGTGATATATGGTTTGGAGACCGTTTGATTACTAGCGCTGAGAGAAATTACATTGTAAGACCTCAAGATAGAAATATTGCCATGGTTTTTCAAGACTATGCTATCTACCCTCATTTGACTGTTTTTAAAAATATTGCCTTCCCGTTACAAGTTATAAATCTAAGTAGAGAGGAAATTAAAAAAAGAGTTTTTAACACAGCAAAAAGTCTTGGAATAGAAGATCTTCTAGAAAGGAAGCCAAAACAACTTAGTGGTGGCCAACGACAAAGAGTAGCTTTAGCCAGGGCAATTGTTAGGGAGCCTAATGTATTTTTGATGGATGAACCTCTTTCTAATCTTGATGCTAAATTGAGAGTTTTTGCCAGAGCCGAACTTAAAAGATTGCATAAACAATTAGGAATTACAACTATTTATGTAACTCACGACCAGATAGAAGCACTTTCAATGGGAACTACAATTGCGGTTTTAAACAATGGAAAAATAGAACAAGTAGGCAAACCAAATAGTATTTATAACTTTCCTAAAAATCTTTTTGTTGCTGGATTCATTGGAAGTCCTCCAATGAATATGTTAGATGGTAGTTTGAAAAAAGATAATGGAAATTTATATCTAGATTTCGGTTTTACAGAATATAAATTACTAAATGAATTACATCAAATTAATCCAGTAAAACATAAGGAAATAGTGTTAGGCATTCGACCAGAAGATGTTCTTATGTCAAAAGAAATTAGTAATAATTCAATTAGAGCAATAATTGATATTATAGAACCAATGGGGAGAGAATTTGAAATACATCTAGATGTAGAGGGAAAAATAATAATTGGTGTAATGAGAAAAATTGAGAATTTTAGAATTGGTGATGAAATATATCTAACTTTTAATGATAAAAAACTCCATTTTTTTGATAAAAAAACGGGAGAAAATATATTTGCATCAAATTAAAACGATTAATTCCATTGGAACAAAAGATATTATTATTTATTCCATTCTTGTTTATAATGGTTTAACAATCATAGCTTTAACTCTATGATTTTTAAATTACCTTGTTGGTGCTGGTTTAATTAGACAAATCGTATCTGCCCCTCTCCCTGTTCCACCAATAGCAATGATCCATCTATTAATAAAAAGAATATGCAGTCACACAGTTATTTCAATTCGATTTTTTTCAGGATCTAATATCGTACTTTCGAAATAGCCGTCCCCCGTATATCTTGGACCGCTTAAAACTTCATAACCATCATTAGCTAACCGAGTAGTCAAAACAATTACCTTTTCCTTAGATCCTATAGATATGGCTAAATGAATAAAACCTGTAAACTGTTTATATGGGTTATTTGAAGATTCTGGAATTGATGGCATTTGCATTAATTCCAACCTAGTTCCACCATCAAAGGTTAAGAAATTTGACGAGAACTCATTTCTACTATTGAAGTATATATCATTTGATTTTGCACCAAAATAAGTTTCATAAAAAATTCTAATCTTTTCCAAGTCCTTAACCCAGATTGCAATATGGTCGATTTTCAATGGAATTTCTCCTTAAATAGTTTTAACTAATTTAACCTAATTTTTTCCTATATACTATTTCTTATTTTCTTTATCTTTGTTTCTTAAAATTAACGTATAGTAATTATTTATTCTCCGGGATATTTAAGATGCCACTGAGAACGTAATATGTCCATAGTTTTCATTATTTCTAAAGTTTCATCTAATGGCATGATTTCACTTTCGAATTTACCAGTATTTAGACAATGCATAACTTCCATTGCTTCATAATTATAACCAGTTGATTTGAAAGGTATTCT
>CAYNEU010000387.1:0-3805 GCA_964396275.1 uncultured archaeon
TTTTGAAAAAACGATTAATGGTTTTGGAGAACTTTTCAGAACTCTTTCGTATAATGAAATTGGTACTTCAGCTATGTTATATAGAGCAACTGCTGGCATTTTAAGAAGTAAAAAAAAGAGTAAAGCCGTTTTTTTAATTCCAGGTTCTCAAGATGCTGTGAGACTTGCTCTTCAACATATGATAATTCCCGAATTAGGACATATTCTCTCTATAGCCAATAAAGAAGAGTAAGATCATATCAGATATCATATAATTTACCATCTATATAATCTAAAATTATTTTAGATATGGTTAATTCTTATATATATGGTTGATACAACCGGAAAAGTAAAAGAAATACAAGAGAAATATAAAATAATTGGTAGAACAGAAGAATTAAGACAAATTGTTTTAGCACATTCAGTAAGCAAAAATATATTAATTGAAGGTGAAGTTGGTGTTGGAAAAACAACCTTAGCCAAAGCTGTGGCTTCTTTTTTTGATTCTGACTTTTATCGTGTTGACTGTAGTGAGGAATTATTACCTCATAATTTAGTAGGTTATTTTGATCCTCCTCTCGTAATTTCGCAAGGTTATACCGAAGATTCCTATAAATATGGGCCATTAGCGTTAGCCATGCTGAATGGAGGCTGTCTATTCATAAATGAAATAAATAGGATGCCAGAAAGTACCCAAAACTCATTATTAACATCATTAGATGAAAGGATCCTAAAGATACCTAAATTAAAAACGATAAAAGCCAATAAAGAATTCTTTGTTGTCGCAACCCAAAATCCAAGCGCCCATGTTGGAGTCACTGTACTGGGAGAAGCCTTAAAGGATAGATTCATATGGATCAACCTTAGTTATCAAACTCCCGAAGAAGAATATCTAATTATTAAACAAGAAGCGGATTTAAATAGTGATGGCGCTGATAAGATTGCAAAAATCTCTCAAAATATAATACAAGTAACTAGAAAAAGTACTTCTGTCAGGAGAGGAAGTTCAATAAGAGGAGCTATTGATTTAGCTACCCTGATTAATCAATATGATAACGATAATAGTGCTAAAAATTGGGTTGAAGCCGCAGTAATGGCATTATACAACAAAATCGAACTGGAAGACGGATTGACTCAATCTAAAAAAGAAGTAATCACCAATCTTGTATTAGCTGTTTTAAATAAATCGGATTTTCAATAATCGATGATTTCTCTAAGGAAGAAGCCGAAGAGATTGAGAAAAGATTGCATGTAAGACTTACTGAAAGTCGCCCGGATAAAGAAATTCTAGAATATGAAATAATCAGAAAGAAAAGGAAAAAACCAGATTATTATAGACACCTAGCCGACACATTAGATTACAAGCAAATCAAAGAATTAACATATCTAGCGATTAAACATAAAAATCTTGAGGCTTTAATGGGATTACTGAAAGCGAACGTTTATGCTTCTACTGATGCTCTGGATACCGAACAAGGGGTACAATTTTTCTCAGAAGAAGCCGCGGAATCAGGAGACTTTATGCCAGAAGTCTATTTTTTTATAAGACGCCCTATCTCTGATAAATATAAGTCAGTTTTTAGACGTTTAGCACGGCAAAGTATTTTAAAATTATCTTTAAAAATAACAAGTAAGGGAATCAGAGGAGAATTTAAAAAAACTGTTCCCTATTATCAAATGGGTATGCCTGAATTTAGTATGGATGAAACAATTCAACATAATCCACTAAAAATTTATAAAAGGAGTTTAAATTATAAAGATATTTATGGAATTGAGAGAAAGCGACAAAAAAGAAAAGTGGTATTGATATTAGATACAAGCGGCAGTATGTATGGTCGTTTGTTACTCAATGCAGCTCTTACAGCCTCAGTTTTAGCTTATAACATGGAAAAAGAAGACTTTGCTATTATTTTATTTAACTCCACTGCAATGATTATGAAAAAGATTGACCAAAAAAGACCTATTATTTCAATTATTGATGACATCTTAGATTCTGAGGCTGTTGGCTTTACAAATATTTTTATTGGTTTAGAAAAAGGATTAAAAGAATTAAATAAAATTAAAGAAAAGAGAAAAAGCCTTTTTGGTATATTAATAACCGATGGCAACTATAATCGAGGTGATGATCCTATAACTTTAGCAAAGGCTTTTCCTAAGCTTCACGTGATCGGAATACCATCAAATAGTGAAGCGGATCAAGGGATTGAAACATGCCGAGAAATTGCTAAAGCTGGACGGGGTAAATTTTATGCAGTAAATGATTATAAAGAAATTCCGCGAGCTTTAATAGAATTACTATCTCAAACTTAATTTAAATTAAGCTTTGTTTTTTCAATTAAGGCATTTAATTAAATCTTTTTTCAATTCTATAGTCTTAAAAATGTGTAATTTATTATATTTATAAGTTAAAAGATAAAAAAATAATAATTAAAGGATATATTTAGTTTAAAGAATTAGTTGAGATTTCTAGAATTACAAAGGTGAATATTTTATATTTAAAGAAGAAGACTATCGCTATATTTTTAAGGTTTGTCTAATAGGGGCAGGTGGTGTAGGAAAAACATGCATCGCGCGACGATTATGTTTTAATACATTTAATATGAGCACTAAATTAACTGTTGGAATAGATTTTTATACACATGATTTTCCTATAATAGTCAACGGAAAGGAAACTTTCGTAAGGCTTTCAATATGGGATTTTGGGGGACAATCGCGTTTTAAAAGTTTGTTTAAATATTACATAAATGGGGTAAATGGAATATTCCTAGTCTTTGATTTATTAAAAATGCAAAGTCTTATTGATTTAGACTGGTGGTATGATAGATTAATAGAGTATAATATAGCGGAGCGACCTAAAATTCTTATAGGCACTAAACTTGATTTGATTCAAGAGAATAATAAGAAAAAAAAAGTTGATGAATTAATAATTGAACAGTTCCTTACTCAACATAATGAAAAAGATTTCATTAAAACATCTTCTCTAGATAATATAAATATTCAATATATTTTTAACGAGATCGTCAAGAAAATTTTAGATTTTCATGAATTTGATTATGAAGAAATACCTTAATTTTCTAAATTATTTATATTCACTTAAAATTTTTAGATATTTTTGTACTAGTTATATATAATAGATTTTTTTTTATTGAATTAGGTATAATAAAATAATCATTTGAAATGCTAAAAACTTCAAAAATTAATTCATCATAAACACATATATGAGAGTATTATGGCATTCAACCAAGAAGAAAAGCCCGCTTACATTTTCAAGCTTGTTTTAATAGGATCAGGCGGTGTAGGAAAGACTTGCATTGCACGTAGATTATGCTTTGATACTTTTGATGCAAATACTCAAATGACAATTGGAATTGATTTTTATACATATAATATCCCTATTATAGTAAACGGTGAGGAAACTTATGTTAGACATACTATCTGGGATTTTGGTGGACAGGAACAATTCAAACGGCTCTTTAATTACTACATTGATGGAGCGAATGGTATATTTTTAGTTTTTGATTTATTAAACATGGAAACCTTAACTCGGTTGGCATGGTGGTATGATCAGGTAAGAGCACACAACCTTCATGATCATCCAAAAATCCTAATTGGAACTAAACTTGATTTGATTCAAGAGAATAATAAGAAAAAAAAAGTTGATGAATTAATAATTGAACAGTTCCTTACAAAACATAATGAACAAGAGTTTGTTGAAACTTCTTCAAAGGAAAATATAAATATCCTCCATTGTTTTAAAGAAATGACTAAGAATATCCTTGATTCTCATGGTTTAGATTATGATAAAATCCTATAATTCTCATTATTT
>CAYNEU010000388.1:0-4473 GCA_964396275.1 uncultured archaeon
AATTAGAAGATTTGATAATTATTCTTTAATATATGGATATACTTTTGGTATTCTAATTATGCTTCTCGGATATTTTGATTCTTGGGATCACCATCTTTTAATTTTAACACCACTTTTGATAATTATTATATTTAATTTACCCCGAAATTCGAGTTTAACAAAAAAGTTTGTGAAACCGACATTTTTCTTTTTGAGTTTTTTTGATTTAGCATTTATGGGAATATGGTTCCTTTTCCAAGAATTGTTTCCCTTTAATTTTGCAAGTACTATCTTTCTATTACTATTATTTTATGCTATGAGTAAATATTGTCTAATAAAAGATCCGTATATCAATAATAATAAATTCTAAATATGATCATTGTAAATATATAAACAGATAAGAAAATCCTAATAATATAAGATACACTTAAATTTCAAAGCCATTATGTTAGAATTTTACCCACCACCATTATTTCTCATATTTGCTCCAGCCTTCCTTTTAGGAATTTTACATACTTTAATACCGTGCGAAGATAAAGCAATATTCTTTTTTTGGTCATTTGGAATCTCTAAAACTCCGCAAAAAAGTATTTTTATCTTAATACTTTATGGATTGGGATTGATGTCTTCGAATTTAATAATTGCCACCGGGACCATTCTGATTGGTTTCATTCCACATATCTTAATCCCGAGTATTATACCCGATTCCTACACCATATTCTTCTTTGGAGCTGTAAGTTCTATGTTTGCGGGATTTATACTATTATTTTTTATAACGAGAAAAGGTTATATACCCCATTCAAAACATAAGGATGAGATTTTTCAATTTAATTGGGAAAAAAAGAAAACGCCCTATCTTTTTGGAATCGTAGCGGGATTTGCTCCTTGTATCTTTGAATTTATCATATATACTCAATGTTTAACTTATTCATTGAGTGGTGTTCTTGGATTTATTGATGGAATTTTTACAGTATTTTACTTTTCATTAGGGACGTTTATCGGATTATTTCCTTTAGCCTTAGCAAAACATGGGACTTCTCAAATCATTAAATCTAATAAAAGTAGAAGAAATTGGATATTAATAGTGATGATATTGATAATAATCGCATTTAATACTATTGTAATGATATTATCTTTTCTAAAAGTGCGGGTCTTCCCTGAGGTAACGTTTTAGGTAAATTTCAGAATAGGGTGAAAAATATAACAAAAAGTTTAAAAACCTATAGAAAATTCCATTGATATTAAAAAAACAAAATTGGTCTATATAAAAAATATTAAGCAAGAGTTTTTTCTAATATATTATAGATTCAATAATTAAAATTGTATTTCATACTATGAAATGTTTATTCTGTGAAAACGAAAAAATCGATTTTACTTGTGAAAAATGCAAATCTAGTTTCTGCATTAATCATATAGCTACAACTGAAACACACGAGTGTAAAAAACATAATCTATTTTACTCAAAAGTTAAAGCAATTGAAAGAAATTTTAAATGTACAGTTGTAGAAAATAGTGAATGTCCCATATGTAAACATCTTTTAAGATTAGAAAGATTGTCATCTGGACAGTATTATTTAGAATGTACCAATCCCAATTGCCCTGAGTCATGGAATTCGTACTTAAAAACACCTGGATTATTCTTTCCTTCAAAGGAAAAGCTTGCTAGGGAGGCGATAAGATATAATCTTATCAAAGGAAATAGATTAATATTATGTAGTAAAAAATTGCGATCCATAATAGGAAAAGAAGTTTGTCCTAAATGTTTTTTAGACTTATTAAAACGAGCTCCACTTACTACATTTTCAACAATAATGAATTCTTTCAATATTTCTGCAGAGCAAATGATCAAATTTATTAATAAATATATGGATGAAGAACGAATCTATGGTATTATTGATCAAAAAAATCAGATGTTTTATTATATATCTTCAGAAATGCGTGAGAACATACTTGCGAAATTCCATGATGAAGGAATAATTAAAGTTGCTGATTTAGGTGTAATGCTTGATATGAGTTCTGAGATTGCCACAAAGGTGATTTATAAGTTAATTAACCAATTCCAGATAAAAGGTTCATTCTCGTTAGATAAAGAGATCTATTACACTCAAAAATACATAATGGACAATCTAATCAAAGAAATTAACAACAATGGCAGAGCCTCTTTAAAAAACCTTGCTAATAAATTTAATATTCCTAAAGAACTTATCAAATCATTTTGTGTCAATTTAATGAGAGCAAAGGCAGTAAATGGTTTTTTCGCAGATCGTGGATATGAAATTATTACTGCAGAGCAAATTTATAAAGACATTAAAGATTATTCTAAAGAAACAGGATTATTTGAACTCTCTAAACTTGCCTCAAAATTAAAAATAGCTGTAGAGTTAGCAAGAAAAAGTCTTCACGAGTTAATTAAAACTGGTACAATTAAGGGAATATTTACTCAAAGAAGGGAATTCATGACTAACAAGCATTTAGAAAAAAAAATAAAGGAAATCGCTAGAGCTTATAGAACTATGCCTTTAAGAGAGCTTTCAAATCGATTAGGAGTTACAGAAGCAAGTATAGAAGAGAATTTAGCACAAATTATTGCACGTGGTGATATTGATGGTTATATTGACATGTCAAAAAGAACATTTGTGGCTTATTCTGTCCCAATTGAATCAAAATCTTATGAGGAACCAAAAACACCTAAAGAGCCTACTGATGGAGGGAATGTTGAAGTAGTTCGTGATTATGATTTTATCGGAGGACAGTTGCATATGAAGATAGTTGTACGCAATAAAAGTGATATGGCGATTAATTCAGTAAAAGTTCTTTTAGATGTTCCTTCTAGTTATAAAACTAAAGATCCTCTCATAAATATCCCATTTATTGAAGCAAAGAATTCAAGGGGTGTGGATTTTTATTTAGAACCAAAAGAATGTGGAATCTCAAATATTGGTGGTGATGTTATCTACAAAACAGCCTCAGGGGATAAAAGAACTGTACATATTCGAAAAAAAGAGGTTCAAATAAAATGCCCCTTAGTTGTGTCGTGTTTAGCGACGATCGAGGATATTCAAATAGCGATCGCAGATCTTCCGAATGACGCTCGCGCTTTCTTAATTGCCGATATAGATCCTCGTCTTGCCTTTCGAGCAGGTGTCAGGACAATAAAACGTTTTGAGGTAAGCACAGTAACGTCCCATGAGGGCAATGATGCGAAAGGAAAATATGAGGCAGAAAGTTGGCACTGTTCCGAAGCAAAGGTCGGAGGGGGTAGAATCATAACTCGAATCTACGTTTCTGAGGCTAATCAGTCATTAGAGGTTAGAGTGTGGTGTAACCATCCAGGGCAGCTTACGGGATTCTTAGCTAAGGTTATAGAACTGTTATTCGAGGAGATCAACATAATAAGGAAGATTAAATCGGATGAAAGAGAAAAAACTATTGATGTAATGGCGATAACTCAAAATTTAGCAGAAATCTCTGATTATTGTATGTTAAGATGGAAAGCTCAAAACATTAGAACTAAGCTACATGATACTTTTGTCCGTGTAAGAAAGATTTTAGGAGAAAATGAAGCTATTCTAGGGAGAATGGAATACTGGCTTACTGAATTGAACAAATTTGGTAAGGATGATAAAATTCCTGATGAATTAGCAGATAAACTAGTGAATGATATTGAGAATTTTAGAAATGTTATCGCAAGATCGATTAAATTGTAAGCCTATTTTTTATCAAAAAAGATTTATTAAGTTATACATCTATATTTTATATTAAAAACTGTTTTGAAAAGAAGAGAAAATTTCATGTCACCAATAATATCTGTTTCGTTAAATGAGAATCTTAAAAAATTTATTAATAAACTTGTCAATAAGAATCAATATGAAAATAAATCGAAATTAATTAGAGACGCATTATTACGTTTAATGTCAACAGAAGAGATCTCCGCCAGTCTTGATGGGTCAAGTGAGCTAATACCTTTAACAAAAAATATAATTGGAAACATGATTATTGTTGCTCCTAATGATTATAATATTCAGAAGAAATTAAACCGAATAGAAAGTGAATATAAAGACCAAATTATTAGTAAAAACCAAAATTTTGTTAATCCACATTTTATAACTTTCATGGTTTTTGATGGAAGTCTTCATGATTTCCAAAATCTTGTTGTTGAAATAAACAGTATTGAAGAAATAAAGAATTTTCGATATTTAATTATTAACTAAGTACTCTTTATCTTTACGAGATAATAAAATTTATTTTATGAAATTATTAGATTAGATTAATTGACTTTAGTGAAATTCTCATGGGAAAAAATAAATATGGAAAAGGATTCCAGAAGGGAACACAATCTAATGGAAGCGGTTCAAAACAAGGAGGGGATCCTATTCATGCGGGAAAAATTAAAGCAAGCCACATTTTAGTGGAGAAGTTTAGTAAAGCGCAAGAACTTTATGAAGATTTAAAAGCAGGAGAAATATTTGAACAGTTAGCAAGGCAATATTCCAC
>CAYNEU010000389.1:0-5158 GCA_964396275.1 uncultured archaeon
TTGAAACTAAGTTAGAAGATCTAAAAAAATATAAGAAATTATTTCAAATTAAGATAAAAAGAATGCAAAATATATTAAATCAGATTAGATCGTATAATATCGTAAGAAAAGAATTAGAGAAAAAAGATTTATCAGATTCAGAAATAATAGATAAAAAAATTGAAATAATTAATGAACAAATTGAACAGATAAACTACTTTTTAGAAATTCTCAAAGATGATATCCATCGGGTTAAGACCTTATATTAGATAATCCAATTACTATTTTTAATTTATCTGGCTTGATTGGATGTCCGCGCTTCCATTTAATTTCTCTATTATTTAGACTAATTATTTCAGTTTCATATCCAGCTTCCATCAATCTAATTCGTGGATAATGTAGTTCAAGTTCTTCATTGCCTTCCGTTGTCAAAAATGCTATTTTAATTTAAAATCACCTCTTCAATACATTAAACATTAATAATATTTAATATGCCAATATAGGCTACTATAATCCCAATAATTATAAATATATAGTTATATGGCGGAGAAATTAACCTATATGGGATTTTTTTTTTGTATTTCTCGTAATAATCTCCAAATTTTGGTGAAAGTAGATAATTTTCTTCTAGTAAGCATAAAATTTCTGTTAAAATAACTAAGATTGGAAACCAGAGTACAGCGATAAAAGAATCCAAAATAAATGTAATACCTAAATATATTAAAATCCATGATAGATATTGTGGATGTCTTACAATCCCATAAACACCCTTTTTTATTAATTTTGGGCTATCTTCCTCATTTATTTCAGTTCTTAACGATTGTTTTACTAATATTTGAATTCTGATTCCTAAAATAATTATGATTATACCTATTAATATAAACCATAACCAGTATTGATGAAAATAACTGATATTCTCATTAAAAAACAATTGGAAAAAACTTGAATTTATGATTGGAATAAGAACTATACAAATAATCCAAATAAATGGAAAAATTTTCTTATAAAATTCGCGAAATTTATGATGAATAATTTTTTTTTTTAAAACAATTATCCAATAAGCAAGAATGTTTAAAAGAAAGAGTATAATTAAAGTAAATAATATTATTAGCATAAAACCTTCTAATTCAATTTATAGCTTTAAAACTTGAAATTGTATTAAATAGTTATCTATATGTAAAATAATTTATTTTTATTATCTTGGTATACTAAGCGAAATTATTTAGTATATTCCATATTTCTTTACGGTATTTATGAAAGTCCTTACATTTTTAAGGGGTATCTTTTGAAAAATAACAGTACTTGGACCTATAATAAAATGTCTATTATCCTTTAAGATGTTTATTAATTCTTTTACATGAAATTCAATTTGCTTTTGATCTCCAAATGGAAGGACATGACTAACGTCCCCAAATCCAATTATAACAAATTCCGGGAAATTATCATTAATATATTGCGGATCCGCACCACCTTCCCAACCTTGTAATCCTCTAAACCCTGCACTTTGAAATGAAGAAATTAATTCTGTGGGATCACCATCAGTATGAATAATAGGAATCAATTTTGCATCAAGAATTATTGAGAGAATGTCTTTGTAGTGAGGCAAAAAGTCTTGATTCCATCGTTCTTTAGATATCATAGAGCGGCCTTTAAAAGCAACATCATCTAATAATGTGATTACTTTCCCTTTATCTCCAGTTGCGTTAATCAAACCTTCAATATTTATTTTAGCTAATTCAGCATAAAAATCTATTAATCTTTTATAGAGCATTGTATTTTTTCGGAAATTTCTACTAAAAAAAGACATTCCCATACTTCTCCAAACTCTATCAAAAATACCGTCAACAATTAATATTGGAAATATAAAAGGAGCCAATTCTTCAAAATGATTAATACATTTTGTAATATTATTACTATTATCAATTTTCTTTAAATTTGCCCATAAATCTTCCAAAATTTCAATTGAGTCAATAAATCCTCCTTCATAATAATCTGACTTTCGTTTTATTGATTGTCCATCTTCTTTAATTTTAATTATATTTCCTTCTTTATCTTGAACTTTAATCGCTCTAATCTTGTAACTTAAAGGAAATTGAGCAAAAATTGATTCAAACCCTAAAATGTGAGGTATATCAAAAAACATGTTGTTAAATAATGTTCCGTGATAATCTTTCATAACATCATGTTTATATTCGGATATAAATCCCTCTGTTATATATTGGACATGAGTGGGAATTTTATCTAAACTTTTCCGCTTTATATCCTCAAAAACAGCAAGAAAACGCTCACGAGCATTCATAAATATTCTTTTTTTCACACTTTTCTATAAATTAATTCAAATTGAAATCAATTAAATTTAATTCTTAATTTAACAATATAATATAAGACTTGAGGTAACCATGATGGAAGAGGAAGAACCAAATTTAAGTAAAGAAGAACAGGAATTATTCTATGAAGTGTTATTTAAAAGAATAATGGACATAATGAAAAAACCTGAAATGGAACAAGATCCATTTGGTGAAATGATAAATAGACTTTCAGTTTTATCTGGAATTTTTAGTTTCAGAGCTATGATTTCCTTAATTCCTGAAATAATTGCTGCTGCTATGAGGTATGGAATGATGATTGAACAAGCATATGAAGAAGAACGGTCGGATTTAGAAGAAGATATACAAGGATTTGAAGAAGAAGAAGGAAAAAAGGAGCGTATATCACGAATTCAAGAGGATGTTGATAAGCTAAATATATATTTATAAAAATTTCTTATTCGCTTTTTTTTGATAAAATTATTCTATCAAAATAGCTAAAAAAAAATAAAAAAATAAAATGGTTTTTAGATATTCTTTAAAAAATTAATCATACTTGCTTTTAAATCCTTTTAATTTTACCATTACTTCATCATATAGTGAACCAACAATAATTTTTTCTCCAAGAGCTTTTAGTTCCTTAGCGTATGCTAAAATTTGATGAAGAACTGGTCCTGGTGGTAATGCATCTCTTCTTCTTTCAAGCATATTTCCAAAAACTTCGCATGTTGGAGCTCGATCAATAGCCTTATATAAATCAATAAATAAATCGTGTATTATTCCAGCTTGGGAGTCTGCTACATGAGCTTTTGGAGCTTCTATTCTAGTAGGAAATGTTTCTGAGGAACTTGATGACTCTCCTGCATTCCTTCCTCCAACAATAACCACAGGTTCTGATCGAGGGTAATCGCCCGCTCCAGAGCAATTATAATTAATACTCACTGAAGAACCACCTTTTATTTCAACAACTTTTACATGTAATTCTGAAAGATCTCCCACTTGCACTACTTCATGAGTTGTTCCAGCAGGAGGTGTAAATTCAGTCAAACTAAAGCCAGTAGGAATAATATCTTTAACAAGAACATTTTCTAATTCAACATCTCCTTTGTTTTGTACTCTAACTCCAATGCTAAATTCTCCTTCAGAAACTCCTGGTTTAATACTTTTTAGGGTTTTTAATTTACGTTTGACATATCTAACTTTTAGTTCTGGCTCTTCATCTGTATTTCTAAAGAAAGAATTGCCTTCTATGGGACTATTAATCTTAATTCTCACTGGAGTCATGTATTTTGTTTCAGTAGGTGGTCGAGGATTCCTTGCAAGTAGCGGATATGAGATTATCATTTGTTTACTCGGAGGAAATTCATTTGCAAGATTAAATAATTCGATAGAAATTTGATGATTTTTAGAAAAATCTTGATCGTTAGGATCTATTGATATATTCTGGATGAATTCTTCTCTAGAACTTATATCAATATCTGCTATTACGATCTTTATTTCTTTAACTAAAGGAGGAATAAAATCAGGAGGAAGCTCATCTGATAAGAAAAACTTATCAATTGGAGAGGAACCATCATTTACGATTATATTTGTAATTGTCATGTCAGTATTTGCATATGCGTCTACTTCAGATGGATTTATAGCTTTATCAATAGTGGCACTTAAAACTTCGTAGATAGTAGACTCTTTTACAATTTCACCGATAACTCTTGAAATCACCACAAATAATGGTGTAAATCCAATTTCAGAACTTAATTCTGGCACATCCTTAGCTTCAACTTGAAAGCCAAAATCCCATGATTCATCAGGATTTAAGACTCTATCGGGTGTTTGAGAAACTACCGTTTCAACTCCAGTAGTTATTGTTTGCGATACTTTTACATCTTCGAGTTTCACTTGGAATCCAGATTCATTAATAAATTCAATATTACAATCCCACATACCAGGCTGAGAGCCTTCGTCTCTATCGATTCCACTCATTGAATCTGTAAGCCCCCTCACTTCGGGATTCATCATTGTTAGTTTATAATTATTAATTAGATAATTAACAGTTAACATTCCAAGTTCTTGAGTCGTTAATTTTTTTATATTTACTGTAAAGAAAATCTCAAGCTCAGCTTTACTCTCAACATCCAAAGATGTTAAATCCCATTCAAGTATTCGTTTCCCATCTTCTTCTTTTAAATTTGCTTCTCCATTACTAGGATTCCTCATTTCTATTTCTTGAATAAAGGCTGGCATATCTCTTTTAACTTTAATGTCTAAGATGGGTAAGTTTAAAGGGTTTGTTAGAATGAGTTTCAATCCGCATTTGTTATCATTCTTATAGAGAAATACATTATTTACTTTACTAGAATCTAATTTATCAGTATCAAATATCTCCTCAACCTTTAAAGAAGAATCTTTAAGTTCTTTAATTTCATACTCTTTCTTAAAATCTTGTGCGGGATTTAATGTACCTATATTTAGTTCTTTAGATTCAATGGAAGTATTCACGTTCTCTTTAACGTTACATATTAAATTCCATAATCTACTTTTTTGTGTTGGATTTTTTACAACCAGTGTTCCATTACCAGAAATTTCTTTATAATCTTGTGAACCATCGAGAACAATATGTTCGCGGTCGGTTATGTCTATAACAATTAGATTTTCTGACATTCGATAATCTTCTCTTATTTGTATTGTTTAAATTTAGAAATATATACAAAATTTGTTATCAAAATTTACTAAATAATAAAATTATGTTAATTTAAAGTTATTTACATAGAAAGATATTTTATCTATGAATTTTAAATGATAATAAGTCATTATGAATAAAAATAATAATTAAATTAATTTAAAATACTGTGGTTAATGACAAATTTTGGCAAGTT
>CAYNEU010000390.1:0-5273 GCA_964396275.1 uncultured archaeon
AACAGATAAGTCAGTCTCTTCATCATAATATAGAAATTGTTGAATTTGATCATTTAATGTCCTTAGCAAGTTTAATAAAAATCTATAAAAGAGTAGCTCTAAAAGTATTGAATTCAAAATATAAGTTATCAAAAACTATGATTAATAAAATAGGTTTTATTACAGTATTAAAAAAATTAAACCTAGAAAAATTATTTCCCTTATTAATTGATGATTTTATCGAAGAAATATTCCTTGATTCACCAAAAGATGAAGTTTACATAAATCATCAAACCTATGGTCGGTGTCGAACACAAATAAGATTTAATTCGAAAGAAATCGAACGAATTAAAACGTTAATTAGATTATATAGTGGTCAGAGGCTCGATTTTATGAATCCAAGTATAAAATTTGTTATTAAGAATAAATATTTTTATTGTAGATTTTCTATCGATGTAGAGCCTATCCAAATTAATAACTTTGCTTTAGATATAAGAAAATTAAATAAAAATATTCTAACCATACAAGATTTACTAAAAAATAGAACCATAGATCCATTAATAGCAGCATTTTTGTATTTCAATATTATCAGAAGAAAAAATATTACAGTTACAGGTGAAACTGATACCGGAAAAACAACGCTAATTAATGCTTTAGATTTATTAACACCAAAAGAATTTCGAAAGATATATATTGAAAACATTACAGAATCATTAAATGAATGTGAATATTGTAAACATCAATTAAAATATAGGGTAGATTCCTTAGAAGAATCAATATCAAGTAATTATTCAAAAAGCAATCAAATTAAAACTCTTTTACATAGAACACCTGATATTATATACTTAGGAGAGATTTTAACAAAGGAAGAAGCAGAGGCTATGTTTCATTGTCTTGCTGCGGGATTAAGGGGTTTTCAAACAATTCACTCAAAAGATATTGATTCGCTTATAAATCGTTTTATTTATCATTTTAATATAAATAGCTCATGTCTAAATGATCTTGATCTAATTATTTTAATGAAAAAAGATTTTAATAAAAGAAAGATTGTAGGCGTATTTGAAATTAGTAAATCTCGTAATACACAAAATTCATTTTGCAATTCAATTTTTAAATATAATCCAGAAACTGAAGAATGGTTGTTGATTAAACCCCTTTATGAAACAAATGTGATTGTTGAATTAACAAAATATATAGCTTTGACTAAAGAGAGGTTCTTATCATTCATTAAAATATTCAATCAAATATTCGAATTTTTATTATATAATAAAAAATTAAGTAATTTTGAGTTAGTTGATTTCTTTCATAAAATTTCATATTATTCCTTAAGAACTATAGACCAATTAGAGCACTTTTGGAATAAATGGAAAAAGAATAGAAGTTTAAATCCTTAAATTAATATTCATTTATATGACAAACCTAATAGAAAAAACTCTACTAATTGGGTTTGGGATTTTTACTCTAACGATTTTTTCTTCAATATTAATTCCCTTTCTTGGAAGGTTAACAGAATTTAATTATATTGAAAAGAATAAATTAGAATCATATATGAAAATTATTGAGGAGATTAACCAGGGTATTGACTACGTTGTTGAAAATACAGATGAAATATATCTTAAAAAAATACAATATCCGGGTAATTTAAACATCACTTTTTATAACCATATTGCTAAATATGAATTTATTATTGAACAAAAAATTTGTTATAAAATTTTAGAATACAATGAGACATTTGTAAATTGTAATTTTCACCAAATTCTACCCAGAGAATATCTTTTAAATATTTCTCGATGTTCTATTTTGATAAAAGTTAATATTATTAATTTATACTAAAAATGTTAATTAAATGAAAAAACTCGGAAAATATATCGCATTTTGTAATAAATTCAAGAATTATAATTTACCTAAATTGAAATTTAAAGTATTGAATGAAAGCTATAATTATTTCTACAGAAATTTGTATAATATTAATCAAGATAACATTTATAGGGCAAGTTTTATAATTTTTTTATCATCATTTAGTTTAATTGTATTACTTTCATTAATTCTAATAGACTTAAACCTTATAATAGTAATTTTATACTCAGTCATTTTATCCTTAGCTCTTTCGTATAAATTTAATACAATTCTCTATCATGAAATTAACAAAAGGGAATCAGAAATTAATGCAGTACTATATTTAATCAAGATAGATTTTTCGTTAGTTTGTAAAACTTTAAAAAAAAAATCCGATTATTGTATCAGTTTTATTAAGTTAATCAATAATTATAAGATTCCAATTTCAAGTGATTTTAAAAAGATATTTAAAAGAATTCATGAAGGTAGTACACCAGAAGCCGAGTTATTAAAGATAATAACGCCTTCTAAGGATTTTAATCGATATTTAAAAAATCTAATAATCAATAATTTTGATTCTAAGGCTGAATTTAATGAGTTTAAAGAAAATACGCTACAAAAAAACTATAAAATCTTTTTAAGAGAAGTTCAATCAAAAATCAGTATTATCTTTTTTATTGGTACTTTTTTTCCAATAGGGTTATGTTTTTTGATATTATTTCAATTAATTAACTTACTAATTCTAATCTTACTAATTCCTTTCTATTTGTACTTTTTAAATTCTTTAAGTACTAAATTTGTTCGTAAAAATACTTATTTGATTGGTTTTCTAAATAATAACTCAAATATTGAAAAGAAAAAATTTAATGAATTTTTATTGTTTTTAAAAAGTTTTGCGATGAATTTAAAAAACAATATTTCACCTGAAAAATCTTTTTTAAAATCATACACACAGAATAAAAATGAATATGAGATTCTTAAACAAACCGTAAAAAATCAATTAACTCGTCTCTTGAATTTTAATTGTTCATTTCATGATATAATCCAATTTTTTAAGATAGAGCTAAAATCTGTACGTTATAATTTAATCTTAGATGCAATCGAGAAATTTGTAGATGAAAATGCAAAGTTCTCTTCTGAAAAAATAATTGATATTATAAACCTTGTATATAAACATCAAAAACTGGAAAAAAAACTAGATTTAATTATAAAAGGAGAGAAATTTAAGATTTTCTTCTTCATTTTTCTCCTCCCAATCTTAATTGGGGCAATTTCAGGAATGTTTCCTTTTTTCGTGTTAATGACAAGAAATATAAATTCAATAACTCCTGCAATTTCAATTGGTTTCAATAATTTAATAAATCTTTATTATATATTACTACTATCTTTCGTATTTGTCTCAAGTATATCAATTACTTCCAATAATTTCTTGAATATTATTAAATACCAGAACAAATTTTTGATTATCCTAATTTCTAACTTACTCTTTATCTTAACGTTTATATCTTCATTTATGAATACAATAAATATTGCTTAAAGCAAGTTAATGCTTAATTAAGAAATGATGAAAAGATAGAATAATTCTATAACTAAATATATCCCAATAAAACCATTTATGAGTTTAGAATAAAAAAAAAGGAATTTGAAAAAGTTAACGTTTTCTAAATTATTAATACATACAAAAATTTCAAATTTATATAATATTAAATAAAAGGGAACTAATATAATTAAGAAAATTAATAAAGAAATCAAAGTTGTTAGCATATCAATAGAAATTGCAGAGAATATAAAGATGAATATAATTATACTAAACAACAATAAAAACTCAAATAAAAAAATACTTAACTCCAACATCTCTTAACCAATATGATTCTTAAAGTATTTAAAGGACTCATAATATAATTTCAAATTAAATTTTTAACGATACTGTTCTTAATTAATCTTATTATATTTGGCAAAATTAGGTTTTTATTAACATTATAATTGTTACAAAAGATTATATAAGAAAAAACGCTGATTAATATTATGAGAAATTTAAAATTGAAAGGGCTTAAGTATAACAACGGGAAATATCACCTATATAATGATCGATTTGTATTTTTTCCCCCTCAAATACTCGATATTTTATCATCTATTTATGGAGAAGGGGTAAAATCTTTATTAGTTTGGCTTGGTAAGAAGGCTGGCTGGACATTAATACAGAATTGGGATGAAAATTTAAAACCAAAAACATTAGAAGATTTAATGAATCAATGCTGTAATATTTTGAGTAATCATGGATGGGGGCGTTTTGAACCAAAAAAAATTACTGAGGATTTAATAATCATAGATCTTTTTCATAATATTTCCTCAGAATTGGAAAACAAATCTAAATATTTCTGTTATTTTGTGACGGGATTATTAACTGGTATTGGAGAATTTGCACTTTATAGAGTAAATGTGTCTGAAACTCAATGTTGTTTAGAGGAATTAAGATTAAATTACTGTGAATATAAAATAGAAAGGATAAAATAAATAAAATCCTCACCAAGGATCCCATTCTTCTGGATTCAATTCCTCATTATCATTGTCTTCAATATTTTTTTCAGTAGTATCCGTCTTTATTTGAAATAAATTACCATTTAATTTTGGGACTTCTTCATGAGTTTCTTGCTGCTCATTTTCAATCAATTTCAGTTCTTCATCACTAATAAGAGTCTCTTCTCCAATAACAACGTCTTTAAAAGCTGAAATTAAAGAAAGGAAGTTAAAAAATTCTTCTTTGTTCATCTCAACTCTTACTGTATTATCATTATTAATAAGTGCTAGTTTAATTATCCGGACTTCACCACTAATCTCAACAGAAGTTATTTCAATAATCTCATTTTTTTTTTTTAATTGAATTTTCCACGAAGTTTCTCTTGTTTTTTCAATTTCCATTTTTTATTTTTCACATTAAAAAATTTTTAAAATTCATTAATTTAATAAAAATTATTTAATATAAAATTAATCTGTTCTTTATTATTTAAAACGTTAGTTTTATTAGACAGACAGATAAATAAGTAAGGATAATTATTATGACAAATGGTGAACGGATTTGAACTAATATTTCGATTGATCTTTTTTTATTATTAAAAACTAGGAAAAGGGATTTAAGTCTAAATTTCTCTTCCTGATAATCACTTAACTTTGAAAATTGTAAGAATCTATAAAAGCTTTTAATATATAATCTCTCGAAAATTGAATATTTTAAATTTAAGTTAAAGAGAGTAGTAAATGAAGAATTTACGTTATGGATATTATTTAAAATATAATTTAATATGAATTTTCCCATAAACAAGAATGAAAGTAATAAAAAGTAAGAAGTAACAAAATTTAGATTTAAATATTCTAAGGGATGAGTAATAAATATCAAAATTATCAATTTTCCATCACCTCCACCTATTACTTTTAGATTAAACAATAGAAGTGAGGGAAGA
>CAYNEU010000391.1:0-1947 GCA_964396275.1 uncultured archaeon
TTCGAAATGAATAAAGGAGATACTATTGGTATTAGAGGACCTTTCGGAACTTCATTTAATTACGAAGATGCTAATAATATTTTGATTGTAGGAGGAGGTATGGGAATAGCAGCTCTAACAACCTTAATAGAACCATTAAAAAATAATAAGAAAAATGTTTTCATCAATATCGGGGCAAAGGATAAAGCATCATTAATATTTGAAAAAAGGATAAGCGCTTTAATCCCAAATACGATGTGCACCACGGAAGATGGCTCTTATGGAAAAAAGTGTCTGGTAACTGAAACAATAGAACAAATTATTGATGAAAAAAATATTGACCTTATTATTACCTGTGGTCCCGAAATGATGATGAAACGAGTTCTAGAAATAGCTGATTCAAGAAAAATTGAACTTCAAGCAAGTTTAGAACGAAAAATGAAATGTGGATTAGGCTTATGTGGATCATGTTCTATTGGCGGTAATAACAACATTACTGTTTGTAAAGATGGCCCAGTGTTTACTTCCATGCAATTAAAGAACTTTCCTCAATTCGGAACTTATAAAAAATAACTTTTTATTATGACTTTAATTCAAGATAAGGCTATAAACCATGTTATCTCGGATACTACGCGCATTGTTCATTTACACCTTATAGTACATTGATTCTATTCGCAATGGTTATAATTGGAACAATTCTTCTAATGAAACTCATAAAGTATGTTAGAAGACAATATAAGAAAGCAACAAGAAACTAAACCAATTTTAAAAACTTTAATTAGAAGGGAACTATATGTGGAGTAATGTCAAAAAATTAAACATTTTCCCAAATTTGTTCACTTAGTTTTTAAAAAATTGGGAAGATTTACCCATCCCTTTTTAAAAAAACAAAAAAAAATTCAGAAAATATAATATTTGATAATTTTTTTTCGTTAGACTTAAATATGTAACTTTGATCAATAAGCATATCACCTATTATTAATAATTTAATAGCCGTGATATAATGTAATTAGCGCTTTTTTAACAATTTGTTTTATTGTGAATAATCATGAATGAGCAGTATCGTGACCGAATTTTTAATAATAAAATCGATGAAGATCAATTACCCCAATCAATATGTTGTGAAAATCCTAGTATTGAATCTCGAGATGGGAATAAAGTTTGTTTAAACTGTGGTGTAATCTTTGACCGAACGTTTGTTGGAAATGAAAGGAGAGCCTATACAATTGAAGAGATTCAGAATCGCCGTAGAACAGAACCTCGATGGAGAGATTTTGGACCACGTACTATGTTACCAAATACGAAAACAGACAGTAAAGGAAAATCTATTGGCGCTAAAGAGCAAGCTCTGTTCTCTCGACTCTCAAAAATTCAAAATTCATTAATTTCTAGCATTGAGAGGAATTTTTGGGAAGCAAAACCGAAATTAAAAATGTTGACTTCTAAACTTAACATACCTGAGTACATAGCTGAAACAGCATGGAAAATATATAGTATTGTGGCAAAAAAGAAATTAACTATGGGCAGATCAATTAATGGGTTTATTTCAGGTTCCTTATATGCTGCTATACGTGTTCATGATTTTCCACGATTATTAGATGAGATATGTGAAGCATCATTAACACCAAGGCGTACAGTTCATAGAAGTTTAGCTATGATTATTCGTGAGGTATTACCTGAGCTTAATTTGAGGTATCAGCCTATAACTGCTGAGAGTCTGGTATTTCGATTTGGTAATGAACTAGATCTACCAATTAAAATACAAAAAAATGCAATTAATATGTTGAAAGAAGCCTCAAAAAATGGTCTTAAAAGAACAGGGAAAGACCCAAAAGGATTAGCTGCGGCATGTATTTACATTGCTGCTAAAAACGGATGTATTCGCAAAACTCAATCGAAGGTCGCTGACGTAGCTAAGATTACAGAGGTAACTTTGCGGAGTCGTGCCAAACAGATTAAAAGTAAGCT
>CAYNEU010000392.1:0-1608 GCA_964396275.1 uncultured archaeon
ATTATATCCAGTTAATTGAAAATATATTGGTGAAAATAAACCACAAGTATTATAGAAATCTGTTTCAGTTATTCCATAAGGTTTTGCATATATTATTTCTTCAACTTGTTGAATAAAAGGGTATATTGATGATGGTGTTAGTTTTAATTCTTTTACTGATATAATAGCAAAATCTCTAATTGTTTCAGTCTCTTTTCTTTTTCTATTGTATTTTGCATTAATTAAATCCATATAAATTGCATTAAATAAATATGATATTGATTCCTCCAACCGTCCGGTATCTTTAAGAATTTTAAGATTAATAATTTTTGATTCAAGTGGAAGATTGACCACCCGAGATTCTTTTTCTTGTTTTTTATAATATCTATATCCAATTACAGCTAGTACTGCAATAATAGCGGCTAAAATTGGAAAGAAGATTACAGAAAATAAAAAAAATGGAGGTAATGGTGTTTGTCCCGTAATTTGTGAAACAGCGGGCTCAACTATTATATTCTGTCTAGTAGATTTAATATATTTTCCTGTAACATCATGTATTAATTGCACCTGAATTGATGCATTTCCACTTGGAGCGCTAATTGGAAAACTAATTGAAAATGCACCGACAGAAGTTGTTGTTACTCTACCTTTTGAAGTACCATTATAAAAAATTTCTATTTCTCTATCATTAATTCTTAAAGAAGGATTTGTCTTAGAATACAATGTTCCAGTTAAGGTATATGTATCTCCTACAGTAGTGATGTAATCAATATTTAAAGCCCATGACACATTCGAAAATACTTTAATATTTGTTATAGAAACTTCAGAGTAATTAACATAAGGAGCATTTGAGTAATTGAATTTAAGAGTTAAATAACTTACACTCGTTAGTGGAACTTGAAGATTCGTAAGAGAGCCTAAAGAACCAGTAAGAAAGGAACCTTGAGAGATAATTGAAGACCCAGCTAACCAATAATAATTAACACTCACAGAAGGGATTCCATCTCCATTATCATAATATAAAAACCCATTTAGATTGAAATCTTCTTCGCTCAATTTAGGGATTGAGGTATCATCATGGGAAACTATATTAAAATATGATGATGCATTTACTTCAATGGTATAAAAGTCAAGATATTCAATTTCGCTCCCAGGACCTCCAGGTTCTGAATCGGTTACAATTACTTCTATTTTATGAGTTGAATAGATATCAAGTAAAGGATCAATTATATAAGTTATATCAAATCTTCCCCAGGAATCGGTAATATCCGTATGACCCATATCTACAGCATCATTGAGTTCAATAGCCACATTTACTCCCGATTTATTACTTCCATCAATTTTATTGTAAAGATGGCCTTTTATAGAAACAGGTGAATTATGATAGAATCTCTTATTGTGTACCTCACTTGGGTTTGTAAGCTCTAGTGTTGCCCAAAGCCAAGACATCTTTAGTTGATTTTTCGTACTTGGGTTAGTTTCTTTAAAATTTAAATTAGTAAATGACGCAAAATTAACCAAAATAATTAGAAATATAATAAGAATTCCTAATATTCTCACTTTTTTTTTAAGACATTGAGGAATCTTATATTTTTTCATTTTAGTTAATTCTCCCCCTTTTCTTTTTAG
>CAYNEU010000393.1:0-2099 GCA_964396275.1 uncultured archaeon
TAAATAAATATTCGCTTTTACTCAAATTTTTTTCTATATTATTAAAAACTGCATAATCAAATCGTTTGAATTTAATAGTATTATGCATCTTAAAGAGTACATAAGCTAATTTGACTGATAGATATTGAATAAAAAAAATCATCAATAATGGAGAGAAGATAAAGAGAGAAAAAATATCAAAAAATGCATTCTTTACGGGGATCAATTTTGTCATATCAATAGCATTTGCTGATATGACAAGCATAAAGAACAAACCGATAACAGGAACTAGAATTAGTAAAGATATTCCAAATAAGATGAATTTTGATTTTCTATCCATAAAGACCAAAATAAATGTAGAATTCGAATAATTATTTAATCATTCAATTTCTTAATAAATGTTATTAATTATTATATAATTAAGCTAACCTAACTTCTTTATTTTTCCAAACTCATACATCATTTTAAATGCTTTAAGAGCATGTTTTATTCTGCTCATTATTGGAATCTTAATTTCTGAATTAGATGAAGATTCAGTTTTTCTAAGGAAATCGAAGGTCCATCCAGAACCAAAGCATACGCATACACATGGTTTATTACATTTTTGTGTTAATTCTTTAATGACGTTAAATTGTTGTTTTGCCCAGTTAGTCGCCATGGAACCCATCATTTGGAGTGGCCATCTAGGAACTGAAAAAATATATAAAATACAATCTACATTCTCATCTCGAAAAAGCGCTTCTATAGTTGGAATAAACGTCTCAAAGATAGAAGGACCTAAATCTATAGTACCTCGAATTGAAACCCAGTTGGGAATTACTGATTTAATAAGAGAGATGGTATTTTCAGTTAAATTCGCAAGAGTTAACCCCTGTTCTTCAATCTCATCACATGCTAATGCTCCTAAACTTCCTGAACCTGTGATAATAGCTACATTTTTCCCTATAGGGAAAGGTTGACTAGCAAAAACATGCGCTACATTAAACATTTCATAAAAGTTATTCACTCTAAAGATTCTAGGATTCTGTTTAATGACAGCATCATATACTTTGTTATTCCCCGCCATTGATCCTGTATGACTATTAACCGCTTTTGACCCTATATTACTTTTTCCGTTTTTTAGAATTATAACGGGTTTTTCCATGTTTTTAAATGTTTCAAATAATTCTTTTCCTCGTTTCGTACCTTCTAGATAAAGAGTTATGACTTCTGTTTCAGGATCTTGATTTAAATATTTGAGTAAGTCAACCTCATCAACATCCACTTTGTTTCCTATAGTAATAGTTTTAGAAAAACCAATCCCATTATCGGTCGCCCAATCTATAAATATATTTCCAAGAACTCCTGATTGTGCTATAACTGCCACTTTACCGGTAGTTGCTTGATCAAAGCTCATGTCTGCGGTTGTGAACTGATTGTTAAAATCAGTCACACCTATACAATTAGGACCTATAATTCGGACCTTTGATTCTTTAGCAATCCTTTCAATTTCTTCTTGAATCTTTATATACTTCTCTACACCAGTCTCAGCAAAACCAGCTGATTCGATTATTATCCCTTTTACCCCCTTTTTTATACAATCTTTTACTATTTGAAGCACAAATTCATTTCCAACAAGAATTATAACTAAATCTACTTCTTCTGGAATATCTTTTATGCTTTTATAAGTCTTATGACCATGAATTTCTTGTTTCTTGATGTTAATAGGAAAAGTTTTAAATTTTGAATCTAGTAAGTATTTTGTTGTCGCATACCCGAATTTAAAACTATCGGATGCTCCAATTATCGCAATCGATTTTGGGTGAAAAAAAATATCCATTTCTGACATGATATCATCTTATATTAAATTAGAATTAGAACTCGTATAATATTTGGAAAAATAATTTATTGAACTTAAAGATTCGGTCATAGCTAACAAAAATGCTAAGTTTAAATATAATCTTGTAGAGATGTTTGTAAGATTAGGATATAATTTATAAATGTGAGAATTCTAATGTTAATCCCTGATAGAACAAATAAGATTCGAGTAATATGCCCGATATGTAAAACAAGCGATTTAATTGGCATACCAAGGTCGAGATTAAATAGAAACTCTAATTTAAATACAATTTCAATCCATA
>CAYNEU010000394.1:0-3847 GCA_964396275.1 uncultured archaeon
ATTCAGTTAGATTTTGAAATTTGAGTAAATCTAATTTATGAAAAAAGTAAGAGGGCAGAATTGAAATCATGAGAAAAAAGTCTATGTTAGTATGGAAGTATTTTATTATTTGCTTTGCATTGCTAGCATTTATACAAATCCCTACTGTCGACGTCCGTGCTGCTTCAGTGAGTCCTTGGCATTGTGGTTATGGTAATGATGAGGAGGATGAATATGGTAATATAATTATTCCAGCAGATCCCCCAATGGGTGTCAAAGCTAATGTTTACACCATTCTTCCTTCTATTCCTTGGTACCGCCATCTATTTCAGTGGGTTTCCGTAGTAATAAGTTATAGTCCATACCCTGGTTATTGGATACAATTAGGATATTATAAAACTTTTCAGATAATTAATTGGCAAGTGTTTTTTGTTGAAAAACAAGATGCAGATGGTTGGGCGCAATAGCCAGTACCATGTGGCTGGCCATATCCAGGGAAAACATACACTTATGCAATCTGGGCGGGTGAAACGGCATGGAACTGGGCGATATTATATGGATCGACTTGGCTGTACGATGATGTTTGGTCAACTGATCCCCATGAATCTGTTGATCTTCAAGCTTCTGTCGAGACTACATCAGATGAGATTGATATTGAAGGGAGTCATTTCACTAAAATAACCTATTACGATCCATCTGCTCCTTTCAATTGGCGTTTTTGGGACCAACACAGACCAATATGGAAAGATCCTTATGAGGTAGAACAACTTGGTCATTATGAATTTAAAGGGCATTAAGTTTAAAAAGGTGGTTAAGTAATGAGAAAAAGATCTAAATCGTTTATAGAAGCACTAGCAATACTTTTCACATTGTTAATATTAGCTTCTTCGCTTTTTAATCAAAATGGAACTGAGTTGGGACAACCTGCTGATTTTTATACCTTTTCTAAGGAGGTTTCTTTGGAAGAACTGGTTGATGTTGCCAATAATTATAATAAGGCAATATATTTACCGACTGATTTGCCTGATAATCTTGAACTTACAACGTTATATCTCAAATATAGTCCTTTAATATCGATAGTTGTCTACAGTGCCGAGGGTAATAAAGATTACAAAACCGCTGAGCTCACAATCGAGATATCTGCATCATCGTCACCTCCATCATATAATGAGTTAGTGTCTCAAGCTGAAGCTTCCGAATACAAATCAGCGCATTTGATCAATGCTTGGCCTGTATCTGTCAATGAAAGGGCATATGCTGGTGAAATTAACGAGGTTAGAGGAGGAAATGGAGATTATATACTCCTAATAATTGCCTGGATTGATGGAATGAGATATTTGATATGCTGTCCAACTCTGACGAAAGATAATGCTGTACAAATGGTAGCGAGTATGAGTCTACGTACAAAATGACTATATTCCCGAAAGATTAATTAAGTGGAAAATAGCATTATTAAAATTTTTTACTGGTGTTAAACAAAAAGCGGAGCAAGTTAAAAATAAGTTAAATCCTTTTTTTTTTATATTCAAGATGGGCAAAAATTCACAGTTTTAAAATTTATTAACCAATCAAAAATAATTCAGTATTTTTTGTATAATGTGTTTCTATTATAAAGTTAATTCACGAATTATACTTTAATTTATACCACAATAACAAATAAAATTCTATAACTTTAAAATTTATATTTAGATGGTTTTTCAGCACCTGAATAATTGAGGAAAGGGAAGGGACACTTTGGAATATTCAAAAAATCTTTTAGCTAACATAGGACTTGGAAGACTAAGGCTTGAATCACCGACTCTTGTCACTAGCAAGGGTGCTGAAGTACTTCCTAAAACGCCATTTGAAGTTGATTATGTATAATATTTCTTTTTAAATTTTTTTTAATCGAATATCTATTCTTGTAGATCCCAAGCCTGTTAATAAAATTTGATATTTAATTAATATGGGATTTATCCATTCGTCAATAGCTTATGTAGGCTGTTTAAATTGCCTCAAAATATATACTTAAAAGAAAAATCTATAGTTTTATACAATATAATAAAAATAGATTAAAATAAAGGTTCTATTTAAAATTTCTAAGAATTTCTATAAACTTAGTAAAAAGCTACATTTTTAAATCATTTAAAACTAATAAGCTCAAATCCAAATTAGTATTGAAAATGTATTTATTATGAATGATGAGAATGTTATTGAAATATTAAAAAGAATAGAAAAAGAAGTTAATATTACTAGAAGAATTAATCAAGATATTCTTACAGCTCTTTTGACTATCCTTTCAACTATTGTTATTTTTGCCTTTCTCATATTAACTAATTTTCCAGATCCTGGTATCGCAGTCATTTTACTTATAGTTCCTCTATTAATAGGAATATATAAAATCATGATAAGAACTAAATAATTACAATAGATTGCCTCGGAAATGAATTAACTCTAGTTGATGTGCCTAGAAAATAAGGAGTCCGATGGTATTTGAGGAAAATATGGTTGAAATTGCAGCAATAGTATTTAATCGTCCCGGACTTGGAGGTCTTCGACTTGAGTCACCCACCCTTGTAACCAGTAAAGGAGCAGAAGTGCTCCCTAAAACGCCATTTGAAGTTGATTATGTATAGATTTGATTAATTTATCTTTAGAGTAATAAAACATAATTTATTTTAATAAAAAGTTACTAATTGCTAAGGAAATATGTAAATCTCAAAAAGAAAACATTTTTTTAATTCAATGAATTCAAAAATCTGTTTAAAGTAGCGTGATATTCATCTCTCTTGAGTAAAGTACCCATATGTCCGACATTCTCAAATACTTTTTCTTCCACATTGGGATATTGACTTCTTAATTCCTCATGATAAGGAAATCCATGATCGTCATTTGCTGTAAAAATAAGAACTTTACCATCCCACCCGTAATAATCTTCTATATTGTATTTTTCACCATTAAATTCACCGGTAAGAATAGATTGGCATAAAATAACATTCTTATCTATTTTACTAAATCTTTCTTTTAAAAATGCTATTGTAAAATTAAACTCCTCTCGGATTTCAGTATTCATTTCTTTGTTTTCATCGGCTAATTTAAAAAGTTTTTTTGACATTAACTTCTTTAATAGAAAAGCTGGTATAAATTTAAGTAACTTATTCGTTTTTTCAAAATCCTTCACCCATTCAATTTTTGGAGGATAACTATTGATAAGAATAAGGGCCTCGATATTTTTATAATTTCTATGAAAATATGGTTGAGCCATAAAACTTCCAAAGCTTTGACCAATTACTATATATTTTTCTACATTTTCCTTTTTTAGAATTTCATTTACGGCCTCACTTAATTCATCCAAACTTTCAAAATTAATAATTGATGGCGCAATAACCCGATAATTTTTTTCAAAAAATCGTATAGCTTGCAAATTACCCTCGGCATTTCCAAGTGCTCCATGAAAGGTAAGAACTGCTTTTTTACCAGTTCCACAGCTAATATATTCTATTTCCTTATTTCTGAACATTTTAGTTTTTATAGGATGATTTCTTCTATATTCTACAAGACTTTGATAAAGTTCAGGGTTTATATCCTTATAAAATTTGGAATAACTTTGATTTTTCATCTCTACCATCCTCAATTTCTATTTCACCTAAAATTTTTTATCGCTATTTAGGCATAACTAATATTGATATATAAACATTTTTATTCATCTAAGGAATTTGATTAATCTTTTCAAATTTTGATATTAAGTGATTTTTAAAAAAATTTAAATTAAGGAGTATAAGCATATATTTTGTATATAAACTTAGCAAGTCTAATATTAAAAATTTCAAGCAAATATTCTGAAATATTTCCTAAAACACTATTTGAAGTTGATTATGTATAGATTTGA
>CAYNEU010000395.1:0-3008 GCA_964396275.1 uncultured archaeon
TACGAAGTCGCCATTTCCGAACCTCATCCATGACCGAAACACTAAAAGCACCAAGGAGAAGAGCTATCCAGTAATAAAAGTGGTTTAATGGTACGACATGAAATCCTATTCCCATTGGTGTATATAAGATAACCATTTGTAAAACAAAAGAAAGACCAGTTGCCCAGAATAAATGTTTATTTGGAAATAAATAAAATGGTTTGATATTTGATGTACATGTGTAAACAAACAAAAGTTCACAAATAACTAGATTTGTGAAGACTATTGTTTGTGCTAATGAGATCGCATACAAGTTGGAAGCTGTACCCGCAGTTAGAAAGTCAGTACCCAATCTAGGATCAATTCCGGCTTGAGCCCAAGCAGGAATTAATACCCCCCAAAGTAGTAAATAGAGTGAAATATCTGTTATTGATGTATAAATTCCCAGCAGAAGAACCGGGCCTTTAATTTCTGATATCAATGTAAAACCTTTTCTTGGTTTGTCTTTCATTACATCCGGATCCGTAGGTGTTAAGCCAAGTACCATGGCAGGAATTCCATCAGTCGCTATATTAAGCCATAAGATCTGAATTGGCGCAACTGGAATGCTAAGAAACACAAGTGGTAATAATTTTATTACTATATATGCTGTAAGAATTAAAAAGATCTCATCAAAATTAGTGCTTAACATGTATCGGAAGAATCCTTTAGTTGTCTCGAATATTCCTCGTCCTTCTTCTATGGCATTTACAATTGTTGCATAGTTATCATCTATTAATATCATTTCTGAAGCTTCTTGAGTCACCTCGGTTCCCTTTAAACCCATCGCTACACCTACATGTGCCCCCTTCACAGCGGGAGCATCATTCACTCCATCTCCGGTCATTGAAACCACTAAATCCAATTCCTTCAATCTACGTAGAATTCTGAGCTTATGCTCTGATGAAACTCTCGCAAAAATGTCCACTGTTTTAACTCTTTCCCGGAGTTCATCATCACTCATTTCTTCTAATTCTATTCCCGTAATTGCTTCACTGGAGTCAGTTAGTCCTATCTCATGTGCTATCGCAATCGCAGTAATTTTATGATCGCCTGTAATCATGATTGTTCTAATTCCTGCCATCCTCGCTTCTTCGATAGCATCTTTTACTTCATCTCTTGCTGGATCGATTATTCCTGCTAAACCAAGATAAATATAATCTTGTTCAATTTCTTCTTCTCTATAACCTTCATTTAATGGTTTATAAGCAATTCCTAATACTCTTAATGCATTTTTGGCAAATTCCTCATTTTTTGCTAGAATTTTGTCTTTTACCTCATTAATTGGCTTTATTTGATTCTCATAAACTGCTTGATTTGCATTGTTTAACAAAACGTCAGGAGCACCTTTTATTAATGAATATAATCTATTATCGATTTTCATTACAACTGACATCATCTTTCTATCTGAGCTAAAAGGAATCTCATCAATTTTCTCTGTTGTGGTATCTAAATCCATTTTCATTGCTAGCACTTTTAATGAAATTTCAGTAGGATCTCCAACGACATCTGTATCATTTGTACCATCATTTCTTAAGGAAACATTTGAATTATTACAAAACATACATACTTCTAAATATTTTCTCAGAAAGTCATCAATTTGAACTTGTCTCCCTTTTTCACCAATTATTTTGCCTTCAAGAGCATAACCTACACCTTCCACGTTATATTCCATACCACCTATATAGACTTTTACAACTGTCATTTCGTTTTTTGTTAAAGTACCCGTTTTATCTGAACAAATTACATTCACTCTTCCTAATGTCTCAACAGCAGTCAATTTTCTAACGAGAGCATTACGATCTGCCATCTTACGCATTCCTATAGACATAACTACTGTAATAACAACGATTAAACCTTCAGGAACCGCAGATACAGCTAATGATATTGATATTTCAAACGCTGTAATAAGTTCTTCCAAATTAAATTCTGTTACCAGTAATATAATTAGCTCTGTGAGAAAAACAGCAAGACATATTAGTATAATTATCACTCCTAAAAGTTTTCCAAATTTATTTACTTCTTTCTGAAATGGACTAAGCTCTATTTCTTCTTCTTGCAAACTTTCAGCTATTTTCCCTATTTCTGTAGCCATTCCTGTTCCGATGGCTATACCTTCTCCATTTCCACGAGTGATAATCGTGTTCATATAACCAAGGTTGGTCCTATCAGCTAAAATCATCTTTTTTTCAACAGGCTTTAATTGTTTTCTAACTGGTTTTGACTCTCCTGTTAAAATTGCTTCATCAACATAAAGCGAAAATTGCTTGTCAAGTCTTATATCAGCAGGAAATTTATCTCCCTCTTCAAAGAGTACAATATCTCCAGGAACTACATCTTCCACTCCAATTTCTATAACTTTTCCATCCCTACGAACTTTAGCATAATGTGGTGCTAATTTCTTAAGACTCTCAAGAGATTTCTCTGCTTGATACTCTTGGTAAAATCCTAATATAGCATTCACTATCAAAATTGCGGCAATGACAATGGCATCAGTATATTCTGAAGGCCAGAATACACCAGATCGCGCAGATTCATATAATCCAATTATAACTGAAATTAATATTGCAAACATTAGAAGATATATTAGAAAATCTTTGAATTGGCTTATGAAGATTTGTAGAGCAGTTTTTCCCTTCTCTTTAACTAATTCATTTCTTCCATATTCCTCAAGTCTCTTTTGAGCCTCATTTTCAGTTAAACCAACCTCTACCGATGTTTTCATTTTTTCAGCTACGACTTCATAACTAATCGAGTGTGCGTGAATATTTTCTAAATCTATCATAATATTATCAATTTTTTTATAGAGATTTTTTTTAAAAAATAATAATTAAATTACCTATATATTCTAATTATTTAATTAACAAATTTAAATTCACTTATAGATATTGGTTATAGAAACATGATATAAAATTCTATTAGTTCTTTAAAGCTTAGTGCATAAAATATAACGAAAATTTAATATGGACAGAGTTTTTTTGTAAATCGGT
>CAYNEU010000396.1:0-2225 GCA_964396275.1 uncultured archaeon
AAATTTTCAACTAGAATTACTCCAGAAATATTTGTCTCTTTAACAGCTGCAAAATCTTTCTTCATTCTCTGCGCATAGTTTTTTAATAGAAGTAAAATTTGATCAATTTTTTCTTTATGAAAATCCAACATATTTATATTACATGTTTTTTCCGATTTCTGATTTATAAAATGAAGTTTATATCTATAATATGGTTTAAAGTCGAGCTTTCTCAATCTAATTTCTATTTTTTCTAACTCAGACCAAGTAATTGTGAAGATAGGGACATTAGGTAAAATTAATTCAATATTTTCAGTTGATATTGAGAATTTTCTAATTTTTCCCGAATTTTGAGTTAAAAGATAAGAGTAATACAAAACTAACGAAATAATTATTACTAGACTTACATAAATACTCACATAAGATCCGGGAAATAAAAACAGCACTAAAAAATTTATTGAAGCTATGAGAATTATAATAGCCAAACCGACTGAACAAGGTATTGAAATCCTATTGAATTCTTCTCCAGAAAAATCAATAATCTCAACTTTTTCTGGCTCTACTTCCATAGGCTTAAATTAATTAATTTCACATTTAAACTTTAACTAAAAATTAAGAATAATTTTTAATATTGGAAAATAGAGGAATAATTTTAAAATTTTAATTGTATATTAAAAATACAAAATAAGCTTTAATGGTTTAAATGTTTTTTAAAGAAGAAATTAAAACTTTTCAAGAGAATAGACCTAAAACAAGAGAAATATGGCAAAAAGCTCTTAAAGTTTTACCAGGGGGGATTTCTCATAATATTCGCACGTTTGGTCTCCCATTAATTGGATCCTTTCCAGTCTTTATTGATTCCGCGCTTGGTCCTTATCTTATAGATATTGATGGTATTAAGTATATCGACTGTTGGAATGGTCACTTTGCTATGATTCTTGGTCATAATCCTCCTAAAGTTCAAGAAGTTTTAAAGGAGTATATAAACTATGGTTGGCATTTTGGCACAAATACTGAGCATCAAGTTAAATTAGCAGAATGTGTTGTTAAAAATAATCCCGGCATCGAAAAGATACGATTCTGTACAAGTGGAACAGAAGCCACAATGTATGCTACAAGACTTGCGCGAGCATTTACTAAAAAAAGACTTATGGCTAAGGCAGGATTAGGATGGCATGGAGCTAATGATACACTTTATTATGCGGTAGGAAGTCTAAATAACGAGATTTTTTCCCCTGGGCTCCCAGCACCAAAGGAAGCGGGGATATTAACTTTCGAAATCAATAGTGAAGAAATATTTGATTTAATAAAAAAAAATAAAGATGATTTAGCGGCTGTAATTCTAGAACCGATCTTAGGCGGTGGCGGGGGATTTCCCGCCAAAATAGAGTTTTTAAAAAGATTACGAGAAGAAACTGAACAACATGATATCCTTTTAATATTTGATGAAGTTATTACTGGATACCGTTTTACCAATGCTTTATTTCAAACTGCAATAAAAGTAATACCAGATTTAACTACGATGGGAAAAATTATTGGTGGTGGGATGCCAATTGGTGCTATTGGTGGAAAAAGAGAAATCATTGAGCGTTCTAGTCCTGAAGCAGAGAACCAAGTGTTAATTGGAGGAGGTACTTTCTCTGGATACCCGTTGAGTATGATAGCAGGATTAAAGACCATAGAGATATTAAATCAGTCTCAACATGAATACCTTCGAATTAATCAAGAAGGAGATGCATTGTTAACTAACCTAAATCAATTTTTTAGTGAAGAAAAATTGCCACTTATCGCCAAAGGATATAAATCAATAATTATGCTTCACGCCCTTACAAAATGGATTGAACAACCTTCACTAAGGGAAATAATTGAATTTAAGGATAAAAAACGAGAAGCTTTACTTCAATTATCGCTCTTCAATAGGAATATTTCTGGCTTACATGGTTTAGGTTCTATTTCTATGGCACATACTCTTGAGCATGTAGAAAAAATACAAGAAGTTGTGGAAGAGATTGCACATCCAGTCTCTCAAACAAATCTAAGTTGTAATTTGTAAAAAAAATAAGGTTAAAGTAAAATTCTAAAATTTGTTTTAAATGAGAATTCTTAGGAAAGTGAAGGATTATGAGTAAGAAATTTAATGTAATACAAGTAGGATTAGGACCAATGGGGAAATTGATAACAAACCTCTTCCTTAAACGAAAAAACATTAATCTAATTGGAGCAGTCGATATTAATCAGCAACTTGT
>CAYNEU010000397.1:0-1908 GCA_964396275.1 uncultured archaeon
ACAGGATCGTCATCCGTACTATTTATTTTCGCTTCATATTTAAATACATAAAGGGTAGTCCATGGTGCGATATTACCTACAAGGTCTTGTGTACAGACTCTCAGGAAATATGTTCCATTATTAATAGCTGGTGGATCATAACCCGATAAAGACGTAAAAGAAGTTGAAGTTCCATTAGGATCTTCTCCCCAGTAATAATAATATCCCGCTACATCTGTATGGGCGTCTGTTGCACTACTCCAAATAAAATCGGGATTCTTTATAGAATCCTGCGATATATCACTTTCAGTTGTGCCATTTAATTGAACGCACTCTATCGGATTCATAGGAGGAGTAGCATCAACCAATAATTTGGAAGACCAAATAAAATTATAATTGTTATTTTCATTAAATTCATCAATTGAATTATCAGCATCGATAATCCAGCCTACATAGTAATTTCCACTAGCGCCATTATCAGGAAACGTTCCAGACCAATAAGAATCTTTAGAGGCTGTAGAAGCTAATGATGGGATTATCTCAAACCCGATTAAATAATCCTCTTTAGTGAAAGATGGATCTTTTGACGCATAGTATGATACTTTAATATTATTTGCGGAACTCGTTCCTAAATTACGTATTTTACACCATGCTTCAAACTCGGTTAAACCAGCTCCAACTATAGATGTATTGTACCCTGCTAATTGATTATATTCAGATGCTAAATCGGGTTTATCAGTCAAAGTTTCATCCGCAATAAGCCAATTATCAATACAATGGTATTTATTTTGGTTTATTCGAGTACCATAATTTAGATCTAATCCATTTATACTAGAAGTTACAACTGAAAGAATATACGGTCCACCGTTATAATATATCCAAACAGGACTGCCACTCTGACCTCCTGTTGTATCTAAATAATACCAATGATTATATTCATTGGCATCTAATCCATAATCATTAGTCCAATACATATTTCTTCCATTATCCAACTCGGCGGGATACCCAGCAGTATTTAACAGTCCTGAATATGTTGAACTTGATGATAATGTTGTATAAAGTCCCATCCATCCAGTATATAATCCTATATCTCTATCTAGTGTGAGGACAGCGAAATCATGATAAGTAGAAGCATTAGCTTTCCAATCATCATAACAACGCATTTTGATAGCCCAAGCATATCCAAATGGTTCATTTCCATTGTCTTCCCCAGGTACAACCCTAATACTATCAGCCCACCCTCCAAATGAATGTGAATATACACAATGTCCCGCTGTAAGCACATGATTTTTGTCGATTAAAGCTCCTGTAGAAAATGTGGTATATGCTCCCCATGTAATATGCAATTTAACAATCGTACTCCAAGGATAAGAAGTTGTGGACGTGATCCTCTCTCGATCATCAGCTCCTATTACATTAGCTATCGTAGGATCTAGGGAATATATAGAAATGTTAATCTTATCAACCTTATTTTCGAATGATGAGAGAACAAGAATATTAATTGTAAAAAATAAAAACAGAATTGCTTTCCCGTGAAATTTGATTTTAAATCTTTTTTTAGTGCAGTATTTTATTAATTTTGCCATTGAGATATAACTTGGTTTTCTCTTTATTCTTTCTTCTAAACTAAGAATAAAAACTAAACAAAAAATAAAATTAGAAAAAATTTAAGTATTTAATCCCAATCTTGGAAGAGAATCTTTTCGTTATTTCTCTTATCCCAAGATAAGTTCTTCATATAATTTTTATTTTCGACTTTGTCAATCACATCTCTGTTTTCACCATTACGTATCTTGAATTTTATCTTCCTTCCATATTTTATTACCATTAGTGATGCTCCTATAGTAATCAATGATGCAAAAATTGCTAATACCATACCATTAACATCAATAGGTAGGTTTATAGGATTTGGTATTGGGCCAGGAGGCG
>CAYNEU010000398.1:0-3580 GCA_964396275.1 uncultured archaeon
CTACTAGAGCAAGACATATGTTTCGCTGACCTTTATACTCAGAGGGCGAATGCCAAAAATTTGGATGCCAAATCGGAGTGTGCAATCTAACAAAAGGAGGTTGATTAGGATATTGAGTTGGGAATCTCAATTCTAATCTAAAAAGACCTCCTGCATAGGCAGTTCCTTTTGGTCCTTTAAATGAAATTGCTAAATGATCAATACTCTTCCTTTTAGGATTAAATGGGTTTAACTGAACAATGCTACCCTCTTTCTGCATTTTTTTTAATCCCGCAAAATCTTGGGAAATACGACTACTTCTTATACTCATTTTCTCAACCCTTTTTATTATCTTTAATTTTTTATTTTATAATTGTTTTTTTTCTTATAGTATTAATTTAAAACCTTTTTCTGATTCAAATCTTGTTTTATTTTTAAGGTTACAAAAATTTCTCCACCTTTAAACCCTGCAGCCGTCATAAATTCGTAATTTCTTAAACCATTTTCAATTGGATTCTTTTCTAAATCAACTATCATAATATCGTTGAAATCTAATAAAGTTAGAATTGGTTCAGAATCTGGATCTAATGTATACCCATTTTTCTCCAATATCTTAATTATATTTATACAAGGTGATTGAGATCTCAATTTTATAGATACTCGGCGAACATCTTTACCACATTGAGAACATTCTGGATTTCTTTTTTTTTCAATATGGTAAAATTTCATTGTAATTGCATTATAGATCACATAATTTCTAATGGGTTCACCTAATCCTTTATGTCCTTTTTTCCAATGAAGAATTTTAGTGGTTTCATGTGATTGTAATGCAGAAATAACCGCATTTATAGTTATTATTCCAGGATCGTGTCTATCAATAATTTTCACAATATCATCCTTAGTATATTCAGGAAAGAAATCATACTTGGTCACTAGTTCATTTGCAACCTTTTGAATAAATTTAATATCATTTACATTTTTTGGATTTGGATCTCTATCAAACTTTTCTCTAAATGCCATATCTCCTTTAAAAACACAATGGATCCTTTTTCGAGGGACTCCAACCACAGTACACGCAGCCATTTCATCATTTTCTCCTACGGGCAATGGATTGCATTCATAACAAGCATTTTTATAGGGGAAAACAGTGTATATATGACCATGATAACCAGATACTCCTCCATCTACTAATGGTTTTCTAAATCTTATACATTGTGCATTTAAATTTAGGCGTGCATTCATCGAATCAAGTCCTCCAATAACAACATCCGCAGCTTGGTATAGTGCGGGATTCAAACGTTCTAGAGATGTATGGTATCCCTTAACAATAATATTAGGATTAATTTCTTTTAACTTTCGAGCTGCAACAACTGCCTTAGGTTCTCCTATCTTCGCTCCCGTAAAAAGAACTTGACGATTTAAATTAGAATGTTCAATAATGTCTAAATCAATAAGATCAAGTTGACCAACACCGAGCATAGCTAAGTTTTTAGCAATTTCACAACCTAAACCTCCAACCCCAACAATAAGAACTCTTGAATTCTTTACCACTTTCTGGGACCATCCCTCCAAACGAAATTGACGGTCATAAAGGTCTCTCTCTTCCACTGATAGTTCTTTTGCGAAAAAATCTGTATCCTTATCCAATATTATCACCATTAATTTTTACAAAAAAAATAAAAAAAATTGAAGGGCTAAATGCCCTTATATTATATTTTATGAAGAAAGTTTTATAAGTCTAACCAGCCGTACTGGCGGGGATTAATAGAATATCGTCACCATCATTTACATCATAGTCGCTTAGGGAACTATTTTCATCCATAGTAACTCCTCCACTAGATATATGGAAATCATTAGGATCAAGACCATATAAATTTCCTAATGTTTGTTTAATGTCTCTTACTTGGTTGCTGTCATTTACAGTTAATTTCTCTTTTTTTTCGCCAGGACCAATTGTTGACATAAAATATAAAGTCAATTTCTTTCCTGCAGAAGGAATTTTACTTGCAGGAGTTTTAGATTTTACGGGTTCATTTCCACCTAAATCTTCATCAAATTCATCAAAACTCATTCATTTCACTTCCTTTTTTTTTTTAATTTTTAATTTTTTTTAATCTTAATAAAATGGCGTTAAAAAGATATTATAAAACCCTTTGGAATGATTTTGAAGTATTCATGGTTCCTATTCAAAAATACTTAGGTGAAAATTAGAATCCTTAAGAAATTATATTATAAATTGTATGAAACCCTATCAATATATATATGAATTATAAAAAGTTGTTTTAGAGAGAATATATAATTATAAAGACCAGATTAATCGACGGAATAAAAGTAAAGGCTTATGACTCCTCTGGATGATGCAGAATCTGTTGTTCTTGAATTAGTAAGGGAATATTTAACAAAGAAAACCTTCTTTTCAATCAGAGAAATTATCTCCTTTATAAGTAATAGGGTACGATACAACCCAAATATAAATGAGAATAGAATAGAGTTAGTTTTGAAGGATTTAATTAAACGGCGTGTTATTATCCCTGGAACAAAATTAATGAAAAATAATATTATAGAACACCCTAAAAGAAATGAAATCTTCAATTTTATTAAAAAAAATCCGTCAAATATTAATGAAATAATGAAAGTTCTAAAAATTGGCAGTAATCAAGCTTTATGGCATTTATCGTGTTTAGAAAAATTTCAATTTGTTAGATCAAAACAAATCAATAATCATAGAATGTTCTTCAAATTTGATTCAAATCCAAAGCTTGACCCTTTTTACTATTATTTAAAAAAAAATATAGTTCAAGATATAATAGAATTTATGAAAATAGAAAATAAAGCATTAAAAATCACAGAGATAGCAACTGGTTTAAAAAAGAATCATAATATCATAAAGAAATATTTAGACATTTTAACAGATTTAAAATTAATAAAAATTGAAAAAGAAAAAAATAGGAACATATTCAAATTAGATCTTAGAAAATATTCTAATGTAAGAAAATCAATTCAAGGTGAATGAGATTAAAAACTCCAATTTTATTCCAATCCCATTTAAATTTTAAATTAAATATTATAAATTCAGAAAATAATCTAATTAAAAATCATGAGAAAAAATTATAGAATTTTAAGTGTTTTCACTCTTTATATAGTGTGTATTTTGTTCTATGTCTTTTTTTTCCTATATCGAATAGAAAATACACCATTTTTTTTTGTTCTTACTATTAGTAGTGTTGCTGTTTTATCCTCTAGTACAATTTACACAGTTTTACAGTCTAAAAGTAGTCCCGTCAAGACGATAAAAGAAAAAAAATATATCACAAAACCAAAGTCAATTCAAAAGAAAACTTTCACTATTATTAAAGATTATATTGATGCTCTGCCCTCAATAGAAGATTATGTTGAATCAAATGAGTCATATAAAGATATGCCAATTATTGATAAATATATTTTTTCAATCTTAAGCCAGGAAGAATTAAATAAAATTAACTTGTTAGGGTTATCAAACATGGACAAGATTTTGTTTATTAGAGAAATGATTTACTATGATCCAAATGAGAGAAAAGAATTAATCGAAAATATGTTAGAAAACAGAGATAATCTTAATGGT
>CAYNEU010000399.1:0-2215 GCA_964396275.1 uncultured archaeon
ACTTTCTATAATTTAAAAGTGTTTAACCTCAATATGATTAAAAGGATAATTAACGATAAGAAATTATTAGACAAGATTTATGATAAAAAAGAAGAAAAATTAGAAAAATACTATGAAAAAATTAAACTTTATGAATTAACAAGCCAAGAAGTAGATGATATATTGGATAAATTTTTAGATAATGAACCCCCAATAATTAGTCCACTTTTAATTAATACAATTATAACTAAAGAATATTTTAACGATTTCCTTCAATTGATTTTTATTGATACCAAAGAAACTAGAGATGTTCTCAAACAAATAAAAAATTTTTTCCCTAGAATCCTTATAAATCATACAAAAGATTTAATTTCTAATGAAAACCTTGTTTATGTAGAAGTTTCAACTCCTTACTTAACAAAAAAAGAAAAGAAGCAATTTATATCAATTCTCTATAATCTTTTTAAAGAAAATTGTTATTATGGAAAAATACATTTATGGACTGGTCTGATTAAAGCATTATCTAGCAAAAATTTTTATGAATTTGAAAATAAAGAATTCTTTTACACTAAAGATCTATATGAACAATATTTCCTTTATGTAAGAGGTCTTCTTGGAAATGATCTAAAATCTTGTAAAGAAGAGATTTATAGAAATCAAAATAACTTCTGGTCTAGAGAAAATAATATATTAGATTTAGTAAAAAAGGTTAATGACCGGGTTATGAGTGAAAATTGTGTTTTTAATGAAAAGCATCTAAGTGTGCTTTTTGAATTTCATTTTAACCTTAAAAACTATCTAATGAATAAGGAGGAATTTAAAAACGCCAAGGAAAAATATTATTTCAAAAATTATATTAAATCTATAAAGTTTATTCCCACTTTTGAAAATTTTGGACTGGGGCAATATTACTTATATCTTTATCCAACAAATATGAACGAAATTGATTTCAAACTTCTTTTCCTTAATACCTTTCAAAAGATAAAATATCCAGCATCAATAGATAACTCCAATTCTCTTTTCATAAAATATGTTATGCCTTATGACTCACCACAACTAGGTTATATACACTGGTTGGCAAGATCGAAAAACATAATACGAGAATATTGTGGATTTTATATCAAAAAAGTTTATAATATTCTTCAGCTCAATGAAAACTTTACCCTAGAAGGTTGGAATTATGACAAAGACAAATTTAAAATGCACATGCAAAATATACTTTTCAATCCAAAATACCAACAAGAAAATGTATTTATTAAAGAATTTGAAGTCGGCAATAAATCAATTTCTTCTTATTTTGGTCCTGACTCTCCTGAATTTGAATCTCTTTCTCAAATATACAATAGACAATCAATAGATCTCAAATCCTATTTAATCACAAAAAAAGTCTTAACGATAAGCCACATCACTAATCTTTTAAGAAAAAATTTAATTTTTCCTTATTTGTCTTTAAAGAATTTAGATCTTCATAATAAAGTCTACATTATTATACCGAATTTGAAAAAAGAAATGATTAAATCACTTATAAAAGTTTTTAGTTTTTTTAATTTAGTACATATCTATGAAATTACGGGAGAATATTTCATTTATGGATTTGATCAAGAAAAGAAATTCCCAACGGGGTTAATGATTAAAATTTATTTCCCTAAATGCGAAATTAGTGAATTTGAACGATTATTTGACTTATTATTCGAATATTTAGAGGTTAAAGATTATCTAATATTAAATGACTTAGTTGATGGTACTGAACTGATTAAATCGATATATGGGGATAAAGATATTCTAAAATTATATAATCCCTTGGCAAATCTTAAATGGAATGAAAAAGATAAGTGTTGGGAAAATCCAAAGGTGTTCACATCGAAATTTGAGCCAATTTATCCAGATCTAATATCTAAGAATAAATAGAACCTATTTTGTTGAATCTGAATAATGGAAACCTATAAAACTATATTTTCAAATAATTGGGAAAAGTATTAGGAATTTTAAAATTTTATAAGAAAAAAACGCCCCCGGCATGGTTATCGTCTTGTTCAGAGATTGAACAATGAAATCGAACATGCGACCGCCCGGTTAACAGCCGGGTGCTCTACTTAGCAAAGCACAACAAGAAGTTGCACTTACTTGCTGAGCTACGGAGGCTACCTTTATGCTATTTTTAATGATATATTATTTTATTAAGTATAATATTTAGCTTTTTCTCTATTATTTATATAGTGTTTAAATTAAAAGTTAA
>CAYNEU010000400.1:0-7011 GCA_964396275.1 uncultured archaeon
CTTCTTACTTCTTTTGGACAAGTAAATGTCACAATAGATTGTATTGAAACATAGATTACAAAAGGAAGCCAACCATTTAACCATCCTATGCCAAATTGAGGTATAAAGTCCAACTTTTCACCTTCTTTTTTTTAAAAAAATATGAGATATCTTGGAACTTTTTTTTTATATTCTAAATAAGAATCGCCATACTGTTCAGTAAGCCTTTTTTCTTCTCCTAAAATTCGAAAGTGCCCTGCTATTATCGATAAACAAAAAATAATTAACGCAGTCCAAGAACCAATTGCTAAACAGTTTCCTAATGTGGTTAAATACATCATAACTAATTGCGGATTACGAGATATTTTATATAATCCAGTAATTATCGGTTTATTAAGTGGTGAATTTTTAAAATTATTTAATGCTATAAGAAATCCTATTGTTCCAGTAATTATTAGAACAATTCCAATAATAAACTCTAGAGAGTTAATATTCAACGGAGTAAAAATGAATAATATCAGAGTAATTAAACCAAAAATTTTTGCGATTTTTGTAAATGATTTCTGCAATTTGTTCCATCCTTCTTCATCATAAAGCCGTGAGATTACATCTTTTGAACAAGTTAACAAAAAGATTCCAAATGAAATGAAGAATATTACTTGAAAGATCCAACCATTCAACCATCCAATTGACAAGGTAGGGAATAATTCCATCTAGTTTACCTTAATGTTCTTATTAAATTTATTGGGTTTCATTATATTTAAACTTTTTAGTCATCCCTAATTTATCTAGAATTATTTATCATCTAATGAGAACTAAAGGAGAATGAAATTATTTGTTAAACTAAAACGCTTGAATTAATAACTTATCTATTTTTGCAATCCTTTTTTTTCTTTTATTTTAATTCTAAAGGTGTTAACTTAAATATAAAGGATTCGAATATTATATAAAATAATAGAAAAAATTGATATTAATATTAATTTTTATACTTTTAAAAGATATAATTATCTCCGACACAGATACGCTTATATTGCCTTGGAAACGTCTCTTTTATAAAATTATAATACTTTGAACAGTGACAAGCCCCTATAAAATCAATGTCTTCTAAATAGGATAATTTTTTAAAACCATGAAATCCCCCGATTATAGCTCTAATTCTTGAAATATTCTGAGCTTTCATGATAAATTTTTCTAAACCTGGGTGTGCGCAACCAACCAATATAATAAACTCATTGTCCTTAGTTTTTAGAAAAACTGATTGCTCTGAGTTAAAACTTCCTTTAATTTGACCAGAAATAAAGAAATTCTTTTCAATTTCAGTCATTTCAGAGACACCCTTGATTTGTTTATTGGGAAATACTCTTGAAAAAGATTTTACTTCATCAATTGGAACATAAATATTTACAATAGGATTAATTTGAAGTATTTTTGCTAAACCTCCAGCATGATCATGGTGATTGTGGGAAATTATAACGTTCTTTATTGCTGAGATATCAACATTGAATTCCTTAATATTATGGATTAAAATATTACCATTTCCACCTGTATCAAATAAGGAAAAATTTTCTGTAAAATAATTATATATTAAAGTAGAAAACCCAAAACCCGTTAAGAATCCTGATTTAGGGCATTTATCGTCATAAACAATATTAATTTCAAAGGATTGCTTCAATTTTATTCATTTTGAATATTTATTAATAATAATTCTATTTCCAAAAATAAGTTTTCACTTTATTTTATTTAGTTAGCTTTACTATGATGGAAGGTTATTATATAGCCGCGAATTATTTCCAATTGGATTAATCTAACTTTCTAAATTTTTTTTTAAAACTTTTTCTATACAAGATAAAATTATAAAATTTGAAACACATTAAATTAATTAAGTCCATTTATGGAATACAGGATGGGTTCAAAAATTCCTTTTTATAAGATATGTATAGTTGGTGATTTTGGAGTAGGTAAAACAACTTTGCTTCACCAATATTTAGAAAGGAGATTTAACCCAAATGTAAGTTCTACGATAGGCTCCAATTTTTTTGTACAACATATTAAAATTCCTAATGTTAAGACTCCTATTATCTTACAGATATGGGATTTAGCAGGGCAAGAACACTTTAAGTGGGTTAGACATGAATTTTATAAAGGAGCGAAAGGAATAGTCTATGTTTTTGATTTAACTAGAAAACAAACATTTGATAATATTTATGGTTGGAAAAATGAAATAGAAAAAGCTATTAAGGGATTTTCAAGTGTACTTGTTGGAAATAAGTTCGATTTAATAACTCATAATAAAAGAATAATTGGAGAAGAAGAGACTAAAGCTCTTAAAAGACATTTGAAAGCTTGTGCATATCATGAAGCTAGCGCTAAAATTGGTACTGGAGTAGAAGAATTTTTTTCTAAATTAGTAGCACATATTTATAAATCCTCTACATAATAAAACAGTGTTATAGAAATTAATTCATCCAATATTTATTTCTTCATCTCAATAAATATCCAAGCTAGAAACGGTTCAATCTCTCTAATATTATTATACCGAGAATTATAAGAAGAATTTGTAAGAAATTCAAATTTATATCACTATGTTATAATGATCCCATAAACCATTCAAATACTGGAGGGATATTTTCAATTATTCTATATTTTATGTCTTTATGCAATAAAACAATGAAAATTTCATCAAGTTGCCTTACCCACTGATAGTATTCATTATCTGAGATTTCTTTCAAGTTATTTTTATCTTCAAGATCTATATGGAACAAATGATAATTTGTCATATCAACATTTTCTAATTCCCATGAATATTCAATCTCCTCTCTAAGATCAGAAATAAATTCTTCTAGAGAAGGTTCCATTGAAATCCAACCATTGAGCCAAGTCTCCTCATCTTTATATAAAATAAAGAAATTAGCAGTTTCCTCTGAAAGTTCATTATTTTTCATAATTTTTCTAAATTTAGGTAAATAGATTGTAATTCTATTATTTTTTTCATATTTTTTTTTAAGTCATACTATTTTAATTTAAAAGAAGATAAAAGATTCTAAGTTTAAAAGCCCAAATCCACTTTGTATTAATTCACCTAATCGAGAAATGAATCGAGTAGCAGGAGCTCCATCGACAATATTATGATTAAATAAAACACTAAGTGCCAGAAATTCTCGAATTTCAATCTTATCATTAATAACTGCTGGTTTTTTTGTAATACTTCCTACACCAAAAGCTAGAGGATGAGCAGTTATTGGAATGGGCCAACCTCGAAGTTTACCAAACATACCTACAGAGCTGACTATAATTGTTCCCATCATTTGCTTAATCCTGACGGGATCCCTAAATTTTCTCTTTAATATAAATTTTCTGATAACTCTAGGTAGAGACACATATTTTTTAACATCTTCTCTCATATTATGATTTCCTAAAACTGTTGCTTCATCTAGTTCTTCTGATTGAGCTTTTCTTATTTCATCATTTATCTGGATTACAGTCTTTTTATTTGCTCTTCTAACAACAAGTGGTATTGGGGTTTTTATACCTTCAATGGATTTTTCAACTGTTATTGAAATATCAACATCCTCGAATTTGACGACTTTATATTTTCCCATCATCATAGAATGGACCTCCTTAAATTCACTCGCTGCTTGTCCTATACACTTAAGAAGCCAAGCAGTAAAAGAGATTTTTTTTTGTGTATTCTTCTCATGATCTCGAATTTTGTTTCTACCCTCTGTCACATCAAATTCTATTAATCCTTTAACATAATGATTATTATCTCCTAATGTAAGGAAATCTAAAGTAGGGATCCTTACTTTTGGAAAATCGATAATATCATAATGCCCTATGTTATCGTTGTTTACTTCCTTCATTTTTAAGATTTTTTTTTATTAGATTTTTAATTTATGTTAATTCAGATCTCACGATTTATAAAATTATTCTTATAACTCAAGTGGTTTATATTCAATTAATTCTCCTTTGCCACGTTCCATATAAAAAAATTCTGACTCTTCAGGTTTAAACTTGTTTTTTAATAGCCTTAACGCATTTAAACCCTTTTCAAACTCATCGCAAATAAAAATATCAATGCTAATATACCCATGTTCTGGCCAAGTATGAAGAGCTGCATGACTTGTTTCTAAAATAGCAATGATACTGTATCCATAAGGGGTATAGTTATGATTGAAAATATCTAGTATCGTTAAATCAGAAGAAATTAAAGAATCTATAAATATTCGGTGAATTTTTTCATTGTCTAAGATCTGATTTTGGGAATCAAATCGCATTTCTCCTACAAAATGAAAACCAACTGGAAGAAATTGAGAGGTAATTTTTGATTTAACTTCTGAAGTATAAATTGGACGCGAACTAAAGCTAAGATTATACTTACTGTGCGGATTTATAACTGAATTTAAGTAAAATAGATGACTAAATTTACCTATTATACTAGCACCCTCATAGTGATTGAAATCAGGTATCATTTGTTTAATTATAAATCCATGATCTAAAATAGATAATTGTAGTTTCTGCATTTCTATGGGAGGTTTGTTTCCAAAGCTAAGAAGGCATTTTTTACCTATTATTGGATAAATTTTACCATTAACATCAATAGTAGACTTTAAAACTTGACTTGCTCTTTTTAAAAATAATCTTAATCCTTGTATTGTATAAGGGGGATCCATAACAACTACATCGTATTTGTTAGTGATCTCTTTAGAACACGGTTCTCTTAAATCATGATGGATAACTTTAAAATTTTGTAAAGAGTAATCCTCTGCTTTTTCTGAGATATATTCTAAAACTCTTTTATCAATATCTAATACTGTTATTTCTTTCGCTAATTGGGTCAATCCTACAGCTAGAGAAATATTATCGTCATCCCCTAAAAAAATAATCCTTCTCCCTTCAATATCTCCATTTTTAAGTAAAAAAAAGGTTCTTTTTATTATTGTAGAAAAGTCAGCATGCGATTGATCAAGAGCAAATTCTGGAGATGGTCTATTCTGTATGATTTTTTGCATGTCACTTAAATATGAAAATTCTTCGGGCATATCTATAATAGTATTATTAAAACTTCCAGGTAAAGGATCATAATCAAATTTTAAGTCTAATTGTGTTTTTACCCATTGTCTTCCTTTTTCCCCTAGAAAATTCCTTTTTTCTAGAATTCCAGACTTAACTAACTCACTTCTGACAGCAGCTAGGGTTGGAATAGCAATTTCTGTTTTTTGAGCTAATTTTTTATTTTTAAGAGAAGGAAAACGATACATTGTTAATAAAATTGAGCGAACCCCTTCGATACCCTCAGCTAACTGTGCTCTCTCAGCAACGAGTGCAAATATTTCCTCTGCTTTAGTATCCATGAGCTTGCCTCTTAAATTACCATAAGAAGCGATTTTCTTAATATGGCTAAAGAATTTAATACAAAATCGTTAATAACATTTTTCATTAGATCTTAGCATGCTAGTTTATTTTTTTAGCAAAGTGAAGATTAATGCTAATGCTAGTGGACTTCCCGTTATCATTATATGGACACCTAAAATAACTTGAGATGTCATAAAACCTAAAAAAGCATAGCTATATGTAATATAAATTAAAATAATTGGTGGGATCAGGTCGATCCAATTATCCCGTTTCAGATTTTGGCGTTTTAAAACGATTATCATTGAAGCAACACCCACAGTTAGAATTTCAAAAATAATAACAATTGCTACAGGTAAATTATAGACACTCGGTATTAGGGTTATAAAACCCATTAAAGTCATTAAGACCAACCCTAATGGAACAACCAGAAAAATAGTATAGATTTTTCTCTTTAATGAATCGTGATTATCAATTTCACTGATATTTAATATTTGGAATCTTTTCTTTTCCTCTATCCAGGTTAAATTGTATGATATTTGATAAGCAATTGGTATAATAAACCAACCAATAAAATTAAAAGTCGGTATACCAAAGAAAGACCCACCTGCATAAGTCCAAGTCCATAATCCCATTTCAACAGCAATAGGATCCATACCCCAATCTAAACTAAGAGCAATTAAAGAAGAGGTTAAAATACGCATCCAAACAGTTAACTTTAAACGCTCACTAATAATCATTGCACTATAAATGATACCAACCCATGCTAATGGAATCGATAAAGGGACAATCCCCAATATCATAATAGGTTCTGTTGCATAATAGTGATTTCCTGTTGTAATTCCTATAACCTCTAATAAAATCCCATAAAGAAACAAAGTTGATAACAACAATAATCGCTGGATTCGGTTTGAGAATCCATCAAATATGGCATGAATAATTGCTAATAAACATAAAATGAATGCTGTTATAATAGTAAAGATTTCTAACACTACTCTTTCAATCCCCTTTATAAGCTCAATTAATTAAAAATATTTGAATCCATTAAATCTTATTTATTAAATTAAAAAAAATTTTGTTCTAATAGGACCTATTAGAATTTTACACTTAGAAACATATTAAACAAAATATCCCAATAAATTACATTACACTTGATTTTTAAAATCACAAACATTTATATATGAAAAAAAATATTGTTTTTACAGTAAAAATTTTTACGGTAACAACAATTTTTACTAAAAAAAAAGTGAAAAAAATGGCTAAAAAAAAAGAAAAAGTAGGAAAAGAAGTAAAGAAAAAGCCAATTTTTGAAAAAGTTGGACTTGTATTTAGAAGCCCTGTAAGAGCAGAAATTTTAAGAGAACTTTCAGAGAGCCCTCAAAGACCGATAGAAATTGCAGAAAATCTTGACCTTGAGAAACAAAATATTAACTATCACTTAAATGCACTAAAACGAGGTGGAATGATCCAAACTCGAAGAGAAGAATTTAATGAGGATGAAATACCAAAGGGAGAAGGAGCAAGAATTAATGGAAGAAGTGAAAGTGGAAAAATAAGAGTTGCTCAAGGGGTGGAACTTACCAAAAATGGTAAAGATATCGTAGCTCAGTTTATAAGTCCACTTTATGAAGAAAATATTTCTGAAAAGAATGAACGTATAAAAGAAAAAAATAAGAATAATAA
>CAYNEU010000401.1:0-1606 GCA_964396275.1 uncultured archaeon
TTTTTTACTCATAGCTAATACATCGCTTTAAATGATTTATTTCGCTTGAAATTTTTAGTGTTTTATCTATATAAAATGTTAATCCTTTTGCTAATAGATTATACTTTCAATCTGTTTTTTTAAATAATTGTCAAATTGTCAAAATGCAGTTCTATTAAAATTTTTGGAGATTATAGTAGAAAAATTTAACGTTTTTGATATTATAAAAAATTGTTGTAGCTATATCCCAAAAAGAGTACAAAGCTCAAAATTATGTCGAAAACTGATCATTCGAAAAAAATAGTCTCTACGATCCGTTTGATGGTCTAAGGTATTAATCTTTTCCAATTTTAATCCTCTATTTAAATAATTACACATACCTAATCTTAAGAACTCAAAAAGAGATTAATTTAAAAGACTAGTTTATATAACCTAGTGTGACTGACAATTTAAATAATCAATTATTTAATTATTTCAATGATTTTATTTCATGGTAAAATAACAAATTTTTTAGCAATTCATATTAAGATTTAGATTTAATATTAAATTATGGCAAAAAAAAAAGGTAGTACAGATAAAGATAGTGAAGATAAAGATTTCACTTCAAAACCTTCTTACAGTTTACAAGATTTACCGGGTGTCGGTGACGCAACTGTAAAAAAATTGATGGAGGCAGGAATTTTATCAATTAGAACTCTCGCGATGTATCCATTGAAAAAGTTAATGGATGAAGCAGGAATAGGTGAAAAGACTGCAGAAAAAATAATTAAAGTAGCTCAAGATATTGAAAAAATGGGATTTAAATCTGCTGACATAATATGGGAAAAAAGGAAGACATTAAATAAATTAACCACCGGTAGTCAGAATTTTGATGATTTATTGATGGGGGGAATCGAACCAGGAGCAGTGACAGAATTATTTGGAGAATACAGAACTGGAAAAACACAATTAGCTCATCAGTTATGTGTTAATGTACAATTACCTTATGAAGAAGGAGGTCTGGAAGGTGGAGCTTTATATATTGACACAGAAGGAACCTTTAGACCAGAAAGATTAATTCAAATGGCAGTTGCAAAAGATTTAGACCATAATTTAATTTTGAAAAATGTGACTATTGGAAGAGCTTATAATAGTGATCATCAAATCTTATTAGCTAAAGAAGCTCCAAAAATCATAGGAGAAAGAAATATAAAATTAATTATAGTAGATTCACTTATTGGCCACTTTCGTAGTGAATATATTGGTAGAGGGACTCTAGCAGAGCGTCAACAAATCATAAATACGCATATACACGATTTATTAAGGTTAACTGAAATTTATGATGAATTAGCAGTAGTATTTACAAATCAGGTTTCTGCTAAACCAGATGTATTTTATGGTAATCCTTTAACGCATACGGGCGGACACATTGTTGCACATGGTGCGACAATTAGAATATTTTTGAGAAAAGGAAAGGGTGAACAAAGGGTAGCTAAAGTTGTAGACGCACCAAATATTCCTGAAAGTGATACAGTATTTTCAATTACAGAAGATGGTATAACAGATTAACTTCTAGGGAAGATCAATAATCAAGATTAATATTTATATCAATTCCTTCTCTTATAGATTCTGAGATGATGCAGAACTG
>CAYNEU010000402.1:0-2953 GCA_964396275.1 uncultured archaeon
AGATTTTGCGAAAAGGGGTTTATTTATTTCTTCGAGTATTGACCCCTATTCTGAGGAATTTTTTGACAATACAAATACCATTCGAAAGCAGCTCGAGCCTTATGGAATTCCTTCATATCGGGTTCATGCGTCAGGTCATGCGACACCCCATGATATTATTAATTTTATTGAAGATGTTAAGCCTGAGTTCCTAATTCCAATTCATACAGAACATCCTGAATTTTTCAGAAAGTTATTCAAAAGTTCTGATATCCAAGTAATTCTACCAAACAAAAATCAGTCAATTGAATTTTAAAATCAAATAAGACTTAATAAATTGGGAAAAGAGAAAGAAAAAATTGAAATTGAAATTTATAACTTTTATAGTTTTTCAGAATCCTTGACTGATAAGTAGGAATTTATTTGAATCTGTGCAAACTTATACGCATCTTCTTTAATAAATTTCCTATTGGTTCCGTTTGAATAAATTCTGTATGTTTTTTTTGAGGCACTTAAATTATCTTCAGATTTGACTTCTTTTAAATTTGAGGGCATATCAATTTCAATATAAAGTTTAGAATCCTTTATTTGATACCTCATTTGACCGTCTACAACTGAAAACTTATTTTCTTCAAGATTAACCATATATTCATCAACTCTATTATTTTAAGAGAATAAAAAAATCTTAATTACGCAACTCTCCTTTAAAGTTATATATCTTTTATATTCTATTTTATTAAAACTCTTATATCCTAATCATATTCATCGTCATCATTTCAAAAAATTTAAAAAGATTTATACTGAGTATTCGGGTTATTATGGAAAGAATTATATGAAAATAAAGTATACTGTAATGTCTCATCGGCTTAATAATTCTTAATTAAAGGGATGTAATAATTATAGAATTTAAATTTATTTTAGGCCATGATAAGAACTATTGTATATTAATTTCTATGAGCAATATCACCATGCTGAGTGATTTAAAATTGCATTTGTAGGGCATACATCTTGACAAGCCAAGCAATCGGTACACTCACCAATATTTTCTGCTACTACTTTACCATCTATAAGTTTATATACTTCTACTGGGCACACATTTATGCATTCCTCCGCTCCTATACATAAATCTAAATCAATTTCAACCCAATGTTCGTTATCTTCCCATTTCTTTATGTTAACCATTTTTATTATAATTTCCTTCTAAAATTTTTATTGAGTAATAATCTTTCTTATCTATTTTAATTTTTTTCTGCTTAGAATTCTAATGCTATTTCATATAATCATTGAATTCTGGTATAAGTCCTTTTTTCATTAATAATTTTAATTCTGAATGAGAATTATCTATGATTTTCTTTGCAGATGAATATAGTTCGTCTTCGGAAAGTTTAATACGGGCTATTCCTTGCTCAATTGCTTTTAGACCAGTAGCAACAGCTTCTCTAATAAATAATTCTTCATATTCCATTGTTGGAAGGATACACGTCTCTATTAAACATCCTTTAATTTCATCTACTAAATTTGCAAGCGCATAAGAAGCCGCAATACACATCTCATCAGTAATAGTTTTGGCATATACATCTAATGTTCCTCTAAATATTCCAGGAAAACAAAGAGAATTGTTTACTTGATTTGGAAAATCAGACCGTCCTGTTCCTACAATTCTTGCACCAGCGTCTAATGCATCCCACGGGAATATTTCAGGAATTGGGTTAGCTAAAACGAAGACTATCGCATCATCAGCCATTTTTGAAATCCATTCCTTCTTAATGACATTGGGGCCTGGAAGACTAGAAGATATAAGAATATCAGCTCCTTCCATTGCTATGCCACAATCACCTTGCAATTGTTCTGGATTACTAAGATCAATAAGTTCATATTTGTAATCTTTAGAGTCTTGTAAATCTGTTCTACCTTTATATAAAATTCCCTTCGAATCAACAAATATGAATTTTTTTAAATTAAATCCATTATTTTTTAATAATCGATAGATCCCGAAATTTGCGGCACCAACTCCATTAAAGACAATTTTCACTTCAGTTTTTTTCTTTCCTACTATTCGCAATGAATTTATCAATCCTGCTAGAGTTACACACGCAGTTCCTTGTTGATCATCATGCCATACTGGAATTTCTACTTCTGGGTCCGCACGTAATCTATCTAGAACAGAAAAGCATTTAGGTTTCTCAATATCCTCTAAATTGATACCTCCAAAAGATGGTTGAATTAATTTTACAAATTCTATAATTTGATTTGCCTCGCAACATTTTTCATTACCAATACATAGGGGAATGGCATCAACTCCACCTAAATATTTGAACAATAAAGATTTTCCTTCCATCACAGGTAAAGCTGCTTCAGGACCAATATTTCCAAGACCTAGGACTCTTGTTCCATCACTTACAATAGCGATAGAGTTCCATTTATTTGTATATTCATACACTTTATGTTTATCCTTAAAAATTTCAGAAGAAGGTGCTGAAACTCCAGGTGAATACCATATTGAAAAGTCATTATAATCTCGAATTTGACAACGAGGAAGAACCTGTATTTTACCTTTATAGAACTTATGCATTTTGATTGCATTAATTCCAGGTATTTTTGATTTTCTTAGAAGCTCTTCTTTAGTTAATTTTTTCATAAAAACAATAAAATTTCTTTGGATTATAATAAATTTGATTATATTATATAAACTCATTCACTCTATTCTTGAAAAAAGAAGATCAATAATGATGGGATCGGTGATGTTCCTTACAATATAACAGGAGCAGCGGGAAGTCGAGATAACTTCCCCCTTATGAGTTGCCCAGTTCCTCCTTCAGGATCTTCCGGAATACCAGGATATGATGCATTTCTCGTTTTATTTGCTGGTGTGGCTTCTATTATTGGAATGATTTATCTGACCCATAAGAGAAAATTAAAAACTAATATGGAATAAATTAAACTCCTCTTTTTATTTATTACAGGTAAATATTCG
>CAYNEU010000403.1:0-2635 GCA_964396275.1 uncultured archaeon
ATCAGAATAATTCAAAAATGTGTTATATTGACTATACCATAATTATACCTTTACATTATTGTTGTTATTAGCGATATTTTCCAAAAAGGCGTTGTTATTATATGTTGGCCATAACCAATATATAATAAAAAAACCAAGCGCCAATTACTATGATTATTATAATAATAATAGCTCCAATTGCATAATTCCTTATCCGTTTCTGTCTTCGCTCCTCCCCCTCTGCCTTCCATTTTTTTACTTTTTCTTTATAATCAGAAGAAGGTTTCTTTGAAATTAGTATCTGTTCTATCTCTGGTATTATTTCATAATCCTGAGCGTTAATCTTTATTTTGGATTTTATATTTCTACTCGTCGACGTGAAGGTCAAATCCTTTCTGGATTTTTTTATCAGACTTGGATTGCTTATTGGGAATTGGTAACCAAAGAACGATTTCTTTTTTAATCTTTCCAGAGCTGTTTTCTCTATTTTTTCCTCTACATCCTCGTTTGACATTTGATTATACTCTATGAAATTTTGAATTGTAGTGTTGCCAAAAGTATCATATATGGTAGTAGATAGTGGATTTCCGGTGTAAGAAAATGTACGTAAATTTTCTTTATATTTAAAGCTTTCAACATGAGAGATTACATTATTAGCAAGATCCAAACGTCTCAATTTCTGTAGATTATCGAGCCCTTTAATAACCTTTATTTTATTATTCCTAAGATTTAATACTTCCAAATTAGTAAGAGCGTCAAGACCTTTAATTTCGGTGATTCTATTATTCCAGAGATTTAACACTTCTAAATTTGTCAGAGTGTTAAGACCCTTGATATCCGAAATGTTTTCAATCTTTTTCCATGAAAGATCAAGAGTTAGAAGCCCGTCTTTCTTTTTCACTTTATATTCTTTTCCATTATATTCTACGGACATTTTCTTATACCCTCATGCTAATAGATCAAGCCAACTTGCCTTCTTTTCAGTCTTTCCAATAACTAAGATTCTTTGATTAGTGATAAACACACGTCCAGAATAAATTAAATCACCATGTACTATCTTTCCATGAAATGAAAGTAGTACTCCTTCACCTTCTAATGTGAAATATTTTTCAATAAGGTACTCTTCCAGGATCAGTTTATGGTCAAGGGGGATCTTAACCTTTCTTACAAACCTAAGGTATTTTTTCAAAAATTTCTTTTTCTCGCCAAAAAGAGAGTACTTTTCTAATAAAAGCTCCCCCAGAAAATCATAAAAAATCCTTATATCATGTTGTTGTACTCTCGCATAAACAACATGAAAAATCTCCATTACATTCTTAGGATTAATTAACTGAATGTTCTTCCGAAAGAGTTGTTCTCTTTCTGCCTTATCAAATTTCTCCATCTTTTATGAACTCAATTTTTTATAGATTCTTTGGATTAGATTTTAATAATATTACCCATCTCTGTATAGGTTACGAATAGTAGCCTTCTCTATATAAACATAATCATACCTCCTACCACTAAAAAGAACAGAAATACCAGTAAATAATCTAATAATGAAAAATATTGAAAAAATAACAAATGAAATCTAAGCTCAAGAACATACTCCTTCCCTTCTCAAATCATCTAAAACTTACCGCTCCACCATACGTTACAAAACCCTACTCCTCGAGGTTTTTCTTTAGTTGAATTTTTTTTTCTGGCTCCGAAGAGGATACCATCGTAAGTAGGATGTCTTTTATTTTTGGAATTTTATAATCATTCACTTGAAATTTGAAGTTAAATAATTGACCTCTAACTGATGATGTGAAAAGTAATTCACCTCGTTTCTTTCTTATTATTCTTGGATTTGCTATTGGAAATTGGTATCCTATATACACTTTCTTCTTAGATCCTTCTGGTGTCATCCCTCGTATAAGCGCATCCATTTGTTGTTTTATTTTCTTTATACTAACCATGCTTTTTCCTCAATTTTTATTTGTTTTAATTTATCAACTGAAAATAATTAAAAAATCCCATCCACGGTACAATCCCCCAAGCTCTAAATTTGGAAAGGTCTCATTTCTGCGGCTTTTCCCATTACGATAATTCTGTGATTAGTAATAAATATTCTGCCCAAATAACGGTATTTTTTATATCTTAATGCTCCATCAAATGATATTAATAGTTTCTCACCATCGAAAAGGGAATATTTTTTAAAAAAATAAGTCTCTAATTCGATTTGACGTTTACGGGGGATCCTAACCTTTTTTACAAATGCTAGATACTTATGTATTTTTTTCCCATCAAGAAGCTCTGGTTTTTCTAATAAAAGTTCTCCCAGAAAATCATAAAAAATCTTTGTATCATACTCTTGTACTCTCGTATAGACAGCTTGAAAAATCTTTTTTACATTCTTAGAATTAATTAATTCTATGTTCTTCCGAAAAAGCTCTTCTCTTTCTACCTTATCAAATTTCTCCATATCTAACAAACTATATCTCTACATTGAATGTAAATTTACATTTAGGTATATACATGTAAATATATATAAAGATTGTTCAAATCCTTACCAGTAAAAATAGAAATCTGGTGGAAATTACTGCTATTTTACCGGTAAAAAATGAATCATTTCAAACTATGGCAAAATTGCTGATAATTCTGGCAAGCTTTTCATCATTTTTATATTGTTGAT
>CAYNEU010000404.1:0-1789 GCA_964396275.1 uncultured archaeon
ATTGGAGTTTCTAGTATAGGAATAATTAGTTTAATTTTCGTTGTTATGAAAAAGAAACGATAAGATAACCTAAGTAATCATTTTTTTTTATTTAATCTTTAATACTTACTTCTACTTTTTAATAAACATTTTTAAATACAAATTTAATAGCTTTTATACCTTATTATAACAAAACTAAAGAGATATTTGAGATTGGTAAAATGAGTAGTAGAAATGAAATTGGGGAAAAAAAATCATTAGGTTTTGAGGAAAGAAGTATTAGTCTTAAGATCGCTTTAATATCTATTACAGCTGCTTTATACACAGCTTTAGGTTATATTTTCCTCCCTATAAGTTTTTTAGAATTTCAATTTCGTGTAGCTGAACTAATAGTAGGGATGTGTATCATTTTCCCATTTGAAGGATTAATTGGGAATGTTTTAGGAGTGTTCTTTGTTAATTTGACTTCTTTATTAGGCCCCATTGATTTAATTAGTTGTTTTGTAAATATACCCGCACTATATTGTATTATTTTTTTTAGAAATAAAGGTTTTTTGAAATATTTAGGCGGTTTATTATATGCTATCATTATCTCGCTATATGTAGCAATAATTTTATATATAGTTCTTAGTTTGCCTATTTGGATAAACTTTATTTACGTTCTAATTCCAGAGGTAATTTTAGCGACAATGGGAATAACTTTGTTTGAGATTATTAAAACTAGATTTAAAATAGAATAAAATATAAATTTAATTTTTAAGCTCAAATATTTCTTATAAAATTTTCATTTGTATAAGAAAGTCTAGATCATTTTCATAAAAAAGATTAGAACGGTGTATAAATTTGGGGATTAATTATTTCTGAAAAGAGATTAATTACAGAAAGAGAATTAGAAGATCCAATCAAGAAGATAGTAAAAACTAAGAGGTAATTTGAAATCAAAGAGAATGATGTCCGAGCTATTTTAAAACTAATTAGTAAATTTACTAGAAAAGAAATTGGTATTTTACCTTTAGACTTACGAAAAAATTCAGTAGTGGTTCATTATTACAATGAGATTATTCGATTTTGGAATAAAATAAATTTCATAACTAAAACAAATCTTAAGAAAAATGATTTATTAGAAATCAAGGAATTGCCTAAATATTTATACGCTACTTATAGAGTATTATGGGAAAAAGCTTCTGAGAAAACAATTACCAAAGAATTAAAAGGAATTGACAACCAGTTTCTAAAAAGAGTTAGGATATTATCTTGGAAAGAAGCACTTAATAGGAAAAATGAGAGAGAAGAATTTAGTATATCAGAAGCAATCCCTAGCTTTATGTTTGATCGGTTGCTCCCTGTGATGAATATTGAAGTTCTAAGAAATAACGTTAGATTTATGAACGGATTAGAAAAAGAACTTAACATTACATTACGTATCAACAAACTTCGTGGAAAAACAAATTATGAGGCTTTACTAATACAAATTAAAGAAAATTTTAAGAAAAATAAAATAGATTTTCGAGAAGATTTTGATATTCCAGAATTATTTTGGATACCCCGCACACAAAAGAATAGAGTTATTCGAAGTTCTTATTACCAAAATGGAAGTCTAATTTTGCAAGATAAAGCATCAGCAGCAGTTATTCAAGTATTAGCGCCTAAAAAAGAAGAAAAAATATGTGACATGTGTGCTGCACCCGGAATAAAAACAAGTTTAATTGCTCGATATATGAATAATAAAGGGCACATTGTAGCAGGTGAATTTCTTACTGAAAGGGTAAAAATGATGGCTCTATTACTTAAAAAGTTAAATGTTTTAAAT
>CAYNEU010000405.1:0-1883 GCA_964396275.1 uncultured archaeon
TTTTGGTAACTCATTTAGATCCTACTCATAAAAGTATTTTGAGTGATTTAATAAAGAGATATACTCGAATGACAGTTGTTCAAGTAGAAGACAATGAACAGATTAAACCTAATTGGGCATATATAATACCTCCTAATCAAAATATGACTATAAAAGAAGGTAAGCTCCATCTCACTGAACGTTCAGAGTCTAAAGGTTGGCGATTGCCTATAGATCAGTTTTTCCGCTCTTTAGCTGAAGAACAACAAGAAAAAAGTATAGGTATAGTTCTATCTGGAACTGGAACGGATGGAACCCTTGGTTTAAGGGAAATAAAGGGTATTGGTGGAATGGTAATGGTTCAAGACCCCGAAACAGCTAAATACGATGGAATGCCAAGAAGCGCAATAGATAATGTTATAGTTGATTTTATTTTACCTCCAAATGAGATGCCTGAATATCTAATAAAATATGTCAAACATTTACCCTCTGATATAGAACAATTAGAAGCACCCATAAAAATAAAAGATACTTTAGAAGAAATTTTTACTTTATTGCATAACAAAGTTGGACATGATTTTTCTGCGTATAAATTAAACACTCTTTTTCGCCGAATTGAAAGGCGTATGACTGTGTGTCGTATTACTCAATATAAAGATTATATACAATACTTAAAGGACTATCCAGAGGAAATCAACAATCTTTTTCGAGAACTTTTAATTGGAGTTACTAATTTTTTCCGAGATAAAGAAGCATTTAAATCTTTTAACGAACAAGCTCTCCCAAAGATTTTTGAAAATAAAAATCTAGGAGACTCTATTCGTATTTGGATTCTTGGCTGTTCTACCGGAGAAGAGGCTTATTCAATCGCAATGCTAGTAAAAGAACAAATGGATTTGCTAAAGAAAGAAATTAAAATCCAGATATTTGCTACAGATATTGATGCTAAGGCTATAGATAAAGCACGACAAGGATTATTCCCTGATAATATTATTGTTGATATTCCTCCTAATTTAATCACTAAGTATTTTTCGTTAGAAAATGGTTTTTACCAAATTAAGAAAAAGATTCGAGATATGATTGTATTTGCTGTACAGAATGCTATCAATGATCCGCCATTTTCGAGTGTTGATTTAATTTGTTGTAGGAATCTTTTAATTTATTTAACACCTGAAATTCAAAAAAAGTTATTATTACTTTTTCATTATTCATTAAATCAAAATGGTTATCTTTTTTTAGGGAATTCAGAATCAATAAATGGTTTTGCGAAATATTTCAATGCAATTGATAAAAAATGGAAAATCTTTCAAAAAAGAGAAATAAATTTTATAGATAGAGATTTCATAAGACCTTTCCCTCCCCTCGTTGATTACACTTATAAACGAAAACCTCTTGAGAAAAAAAAAATACCCCAAAAAATTAATTATCGTGATTTAATAGAACAATTATTAATTGAGAAGTATGCTCCTACGAGTGTTATTATTAACGAAAATTTTAATGTTTTATATATACATGGACATACTTACAAATTTTTAGAATTACCTTCTGGGGAAACAAACCTAAATATCTTAAATATGGCTCGAGAAAGTTATAAAATAAAATTAGTAACTGGATTAAGAAAATTAGCCTTAACTAAAAAGGAAATTCGTTTCGATAATTTAAAAATTGGCGAAGATGGAAATTACATATTATTTAATATGATCCTTAGCCCAATTTTAAAACCTAAATCTATGGAAGATTTAATTTTAATTCAATTTGAAGAAATTTACCCTAAAAAAGATGAAAAAGAAAAATCTACGACAGAAGAAACTGAAGATATTAGTCAACTGCGTATCAAGCAACTTGAAATGGAATTAAGTTCAATTAAACAGTATTTACAAACTACTATTGAAGAGTTAGAAACT
>CAYNEU010000406.1:0-5866 GCA_964396275.1 uncultured archaeon
CGATAGATAAAGAAATTCTAATTGATTTTATTAGAACTAAATAGAAGAGATGAATATATTAATCTTTTCTGAATATTTTATTTAAATTTTCAATAAATAGAACCTAATTAAAGATAAATTTCCAAAAAAACATTATTTTATATATTTAGAGGTTTTCAGATCTACCCCGAAATATTAACGTATGAAGAGATCAATATGCTTTGTTGATTTTCTAGAAATATTAAATTGATCTCTGTAATAAAGATCAAGTTTAATTTCATCTGCAGTTGGGTCAAACAGATTTTTTTTCATCTCTTTTCTTTTATCTACTTTTAGGACATAATTAAATTTAAAGATATTTCCTGGTTTAAGTTCGTTTACTTGGAGGAACTTGGGAAAACTTTCTTTTCTTTGAAAATTAAGATAAGAGGGTACTTTTATTGATATTTGCAAATCTCTAAAATCAAAATTTGAAGGATTCATCAATTTAAAGTTTAGATAAATTTCATTTCCGATAGTTTTAATATTTTTAAAGAAGAGAATTTCTTTTGAGTCTGGCATTTCAGATTCTATTTGCTGGAAAAATAGTTTGTCATTAATAATTTTTGCATTAAGCTTATTCTTATTTATAAATTTTAGAATAAGATCCTTCAATCGCTCAATATCTAAGTGCATATAGGAAGATAAAAGATCTAATTTTATTGGATTCAATATTTTCGAGTAATATTTCAATTGGTTTAGGTAAAGTTTATTGTTCGATTTTCGGTTAAAAGTTTTTAATCGATTTATTAAGAGTTCTTTTGAAGAATTAAACTTGTTGATATAAGGTCTAATATATAAATTAAAGACATTATTATCTTCAAATGATTTTTCATTACCGATGATTGTACTAATTTGTTTTTCTGTATCTTCAATAAAGTTTTGAATTTGTGTTGAATTCATTTCTAATAATTTCCTAGCATCTGAAAATTCGTCTTTTTTAAATAAAAATTCCAATTTAGAACTGAGGTTATTAAAATCATTATTAAATTTTTTCATTCCCTCAATTCTTTCTGTAATAATAGATTGGATATGTCCTTGAAGGAGTTGAAAACTTAGTTCATTACTAATCCCTTGAATCATTTTAGATTTACCGTGTGTACTGCTTATAGTCTCTGCTTCTTCATATTCAATTAATTTGTCTTTCATTAATCTGATTTGGCGATCTAAATCATTTAAATATTCTTGAATTTCAATTTTCGTTGCAACCCATTTTTGTAAAAGATTTTTAAATATTTCGTTGAATTCTACATTTGTTATTAATATTTCTCTAATTTCGCCATCCAATTTAAACAGTTTTTTTCTAATTTGGGTGATATTAACCAATTTTTCTTCCTCAATATAAGCAGAGCCAATATGAGATATTTTTTCGTCTAATTTAACTTCAAACTTAGTTTCTTTCACATATTCAAATTCAGCTTTTAGAACATTAATACGTTTAATTATTATATTAATATGTTCTTTCAAATTAGATGCAAATTCGGCTTTTTTCTCTTCACAAATTTCAGAGATAAAGCCTTTAATAATGCTTAATTCTTCAATAATTTGAACTCTTGTTTCTTCCCATTCTTCGATTAAATCAAAAGCCAATCTTTTATACTCAAATCTATTAATTAGATGGGAAAACTTTTTAATTTTTTTTAAAATTTTATTGTATTTTTCATTTAACTGGATCTCTGTATCGTTAAACTTGAAATTTTCTATATATGAATTTAATTTTTCTCTAAATTGGGCAGGAATTTTCTGGAATTCGATAATTCTATTCTGAAAAATTGATAATTCATTATTAATTCTTTTAATGGCTTCATCTATATCTGGAAAGCTTACTCTAATATTTTTTAATGTATAAATGATTTCCGTTTTAACTTCTGGATCTTTTTCAATATTTAAAGCATTACTCAATTCAATTGTAATCCAGACCGCGATCTTTTTGTTTTCTAAAATGAAACAAATTTGTTGTAGTAGATTAATCGTTTTTTTTCTTTCTCTCCAAAACCGTGATTCTAATTGATATAGAATTTTAGTGATTTCATTTTCTAATTCAATCTGATATTCTTCGAATAACCGTTGAAAAACGAGTGCAATACCTTCTCTTATATTTTCAGACGGATTTTCCAATTCTTCAAATAAATATGGGAATATTTCAGTTATATTCTTGCGACTAAGATGAAAAATTGCATTAATTAATGAATTTCTATAATTAGAATCACGTGCTTCTAACATAGAATGTAATAAATTTGCCCAAATTTGATCAAAATTATTTTCAGCTATATTTACAAGCGCTTCAATAACTTTCAACTGAATACGATAATCATTTTCTTTTAATAAGTTAATCAATTTTGGAATTATTGAGATTATCTCTGATGATTTTTCTTTCCCAATTTCTCCAAATAACCAAATGATGAGTTCTTTAACTCTATTTTCTTCATTATAAAGGAGATTCAATAAAATATAGAATATTTTTTCTTTCGAAAGAAAATAGGTTCCATGAATTTTTAAAAGCTCTGCCGCTGCTCGAGCCACATCATCGTCTTCATCTCTTAGATTAATGATTACCATAGATAATAAAGGTTCTAAATTCTGAATTTTTGTATAATCTTGATTTAAAATTTTTTGGATAGTCTTAATTACATGTAATTTTACTTTCCAATCATTATCCATTAATTTTTCTGTATATTCTTCAATTATCTCTAACAATTTATTTATATCAATATGTAAAGATAAGATCAGATTACCAATGATCTTTACTGTTAATCTCCTTACAGAGGGATCTTGATCATATAATCTCCCTCTAATTTTCTCTATTGATTCAATTAGTAAATTTGGTCTAAATAGACTTATTTGATATGATATTTCTAATGAAACTAATCTAATCCAAGAATCTGAATCATTAATAAAATGAGAAATATTTTTTATTGCTCTCTCTGATATAGCTGGTGATTTATCACAGATTAAATTTAATAAGCTTAGGCTTCGATAAACTAACTCTTTATCAGAATGATTTTGATAAGTTTCTATTAAACTAAATATTTCTTCAGCAGCTTTTTCATTATATCCATTTAATATTAAACGCTCTATTTTTTCAGTATCTAATGGTTCTTGATGATCTATAGGTTCTCGAGTTGTCAAAGTGGTAGGGAAGATTATGTTTTTATAAATTAATCCTTCAAATATTTGATCTATTAAACTAGTATAAAAATCTTTTAAAATAATTATGTGAAGTACAAAAAATTTCTCGATTAAAGGAACCACATTTTATTTGGGAAAAATTATAAAAGGAAGTGATAATCTTTCTATTGATTTAAAATCCTTTTATGTTAAAAATAAAAAATTATTAATTGAAAAGATTTTTCTCTTAATTAAATAGTTCAATAATAGCTTCTCCAGGAGTTGCTATTCTTTCTCGATAAGTTAATGTTCCTTCGGGTATTTCTTTAGTTTTTACTAAACCTCTTTCAATATCTTGTTCAGAGATGTAACCTCTTTCCCCGGCTTCGAATTGTTTTACTATTTTTCCTTCTTTATCTTTTATATCAACACTCGTTATTGTTGTTTGTTTTACATCAAAATATACTCTTTTCCCTTCTATCTTATTAACTGTTGCTTCAGTGATTAGAAGATCTCCACATCTTACCATTCCTCTCATCTGTACGCTAATATCGATAATTTTTCCGTATTTCCCATGTTCGAGAAAATCTTCGAATAATTTTGAAATAAAGCCAAAACTCAGTAACCCGTGACCAATAACACCTTTAAGTCCTGCCCTTTCAGCTATAACATCATTAGTATGAATAGGGTTAGTATCTCCTGATGCTTTAGCATATTGTTTTAGTAGGTCTCTAGTAATTCCCTCAAATTCATTTTTTAATACTTGACCAACTTTTAACTCTGAAATTTTAACCATTTTAATACCCTCCTTTACGAAGCCCAGCAGAAATTGTAATATTGCAAACTGGCTCGTTATTTTGGTTTTTAACATGCACTAAGAAATCAGCAATCATCATCATATTTTTTTCTATCAATTTTATATCTATGCATTTTCCTGACACTGTTAGTTTATCTCCAGGTTTAACATCAACGCATCCCTCCCAATTAAATCGATTACCAGCATGTAAGAGCTTGCCCGGATCAAGCATGATTCCACGTTCTTTACCATCTTGGTTTAATTTAAATCCAAGTAGTAATTTATAAATCGCTTTGATTGTAAAGTAATTTGCAAAGGCATGGCATGCAATAACTCCTTCCTCTTCTGGTCCAACATATTTTGGATCAGTAATTCCATATACTTTGGCAAAACTGACCATATTTCTATATCTAATATTTACAGTAGTAGAACCGGGAATATCCATTCCTTTCATGTTGTTTATTAGAAAGTCAGCATTCTTTTTCATTTCTTCAATATCCATTTTAATTTGACTCTTGATTTTTATTGACTTTAAAAATTGTATTAATTATAATTTAGGTTCAATTTAATTAAAACTTTAATTATAATTATAAATCTTTATTAAAATGTCAGTAAATCCAAGTTTATTTACTTGTAAAGCTTTTCATTTAATTCTAGTATAAATTTCTTCTTCTGGTTTGGCCGCTTGAAAATATTTTAAGATTCGATTCATATTTTTTGACCCATTTAGAATAATACATGAAATTTTATATCTATCTATTAGAATCGTTAAGTATGGGTCAATTGGTCTTGATCTTTCCTTTAATTCTTCACTATCAAATTTTAGTTCAGCTAATTTTCCCAATTCTTTCATTTCCTTAAATTCCAAAGTTGAGATTTCTTTAATTACTTGATTTTTGTTATTTAATATCCCATCTACATCTTTAATTAAAAAACATTCATTTAATCCCAGTTCTTTTGCTAAAAATAGAGTTATTGAATCAGAAGTAGCATCCCAACTATGTGGTAACTTATCATTGTCTTTTAGAAATTGAAAGGGTAAAAATAAACAGAAATTTTTTTTTAAATTCTTCAACCGATTAAAATCTTCTGTAACTTCTAATTTAGGAAATTGTTTACTTAATTCTAATCCATTATAATTCATAGAAATAATCCCCATCCAATGAGCAAGCTCTTCAGTGAACTTTAATTCACTATGTGCGTTTCTAATAAAATTAGCGAATGAACCGCCTCCGGGTATTAAGATTATATTAAAGATTAATTTTTTCTTATATAATTGCCTTAATTGAGAAATTGTTGAATTTAGGTTATCAAAATTCTCTAATATTTTCCCTCCAATTTTAAATATCGCAGTTTTGTGTTTCATATTATTATATAAATATTATAATTGATAATAGAATGCTCCCGCAACAGCAAAAGCTGATGAGCTAATATGATTAGGAGTAGCAGTTATTTCCTCATAACTCAAAATATTTCTAAATCCTAAATCTTGAAGTGTATTTTTAATGAGAAAATCAGCTGATAAACCGGTTATTACAAATGTTGGATTATCTTTAAATTGTTGGAATCTTACAATAAGATTATTCATAAATGCTCTAATTTCTTTTTTAATAATAGCTAATTGCTTCTTGTAAATATAATTAGCTATAAGGTTTAAATCTTGCTTTGAAATTGTTTCAATATCCAAACAGATTATCCTAGAAAGGCGAGCATAACAGTCGTATAATGATTTAGAACGATTATCAGCAGTATCATTAATGTAGTCTTTTTCTGAAATATTGTTTAGAATTCTATGCACATCAGAGATTAATGCAAATTTTTCAAATGAAATACGTATATTTTTCCCTTTATAAGGAACATGGTGAGTTATAGAAGGTAATGTTGCTCTTAAACCTCCAGTATAGATTAACTCATGATTTATTAAACGAGAAATATCATCTTTTC
>CAYNEU010000407.1:0-6395 GCA_964396275.1 uncultured archaeon
AGTAGCTATTATAATTATGATTTCTGAACCGAGTTTTTGATATTTTAATATCGTACCCCCACAAGATATTAACTCATCATCGGGATGGCCAGCCAAAACCATAATCCTTTTAGGTACGATAATAGGGATTTCTTCCTCACACATTAAATAGCTATTTTCGAACATTATATATAATTTTTACTAAACCCTAAAAAAACTTTATTGAATTTAATCTCTATTATGAATATTCAAAGAATGGATAAATTAGAAAGAAAAAAGAAAAAAATCTTGAAAAATTAAAGCATAGAGCTGAACTAAAGGCAAAACCGCCATGATTTATGAAACTACAAAGAAGTCGTGTATAATGGTTTCTTAAATTAAAGGCTAAATCTCTTTTAAAAAAAATTAAAATAGTATAAAATTACTCTTAGAAAAGAAATATAATCAATTTAGCCTCTTATCAATAAAAGACTATTCTCCTCTCATAATTTTCTTAAGCCGATTCAATTCATCAAGCATTTCGTCACGTAGTGAACCTAACCCTCCACCAGGTTTAGGGGCAACAGTTGGAGCAGAGGGGGCGGCAGGAGCGGTTCCACCTGGAGGTGCCACAGGTCTTTTTGCGAATGAGGGTGCAGAAGGTGGCCCCGTACTTGGAGGTTTTGGAGGTCCTGCTCCTGAAGGTGCCTGAGAGGGTGAACCAGGAGCCTTAGGTGGTCCTCCACTAGTAGGGGGTAATTTTGGCGCCGGTGGTAATCCGGGTCGTTTAGGAGGACCTCCACTAGGAGCTTTAGGGGGGCCAGAACTAGGTGCTTTTGGAGGTCCCCCACCAGAAGGAGGGACAGGAGCTGAAGGAATAGCTGGTGTCAATGCCGCAGTAGGTATTGGTATTGAACCAGGTGCAGCAACGGGAGCACCTCCACCACTACTTAAAAGACTAAATAAAGTGCTAGCAGCGGCAGTTTTAGCACCCTCACTTGTGGGGGCTACTATTTTTTTAGAGGAAGTGCTTACGGTTTGAACTTCTTCAACCACAGATACTTCTTTCAAATCTTTCTGAGCTTTAGCTAATGATTTAATAAAGTCATTTATCCCCTTAACAGTCTCCTCTAGATCGTCTGCTAAAGATGTTAAACCCTTTTTCATAAAATTAATAACTCGTTCAATTTTCTTCTGTTCTTTTGATGAAACCACGTTCTACTCAATTCCTCTATTATCATTGAAAATTTGATTAAAATTAAAATTACTAGTTATAATCTTTATATTTTAATTATATTAATATGTATTTATATTTTTATTCCATTCTTAGTTAACTCTATATACTGGAATAATACGTAAATCCAAAAAAACGTTAATTATTAAAAAACCTAGACCTATTAATATTATATAACATATTTCATTAGTAAGTTTAAAAATTATTAAAAATTCATTTTTAAGATTGGAATAAATTAAAAAGGTTTGTAAAAAATGCCTAAGCGAGAATTATTCATTAAACGGGTTTATGAAATTGTTAACGAGCTAAAAATCCCTCTAATTGACGAAAGAGTATATGATAAGGTTAATTTTAATACAGGAGCTGCTATTGCAACAGTAATTTTTAGATTTGAGGAAGATGAATCGGTTATCCGTGGTTTTCTTGGTCTTGCAGAATATTTCCACACTGTGGTCATTAAACGCAAAGATGAATTCTTTATTCCTCATGCCTCTATATTATTCCGTTTGATTAGCGCTTAAATAAAATATTTTTTTTACTTTTCTTTTAATATTATAGCTCTTTACATCATTTTACTACTGCTATGTAATTATTTGATTTTTCTATAATTTCCAATACTTCTGTTTCGGGAATATCATACCAATTCTTATAGGCATCAGCAACAGCAAACCATAGTACATCTCTGATATTTGGACAAATTATTTCATCAACTTCAGCCTTAATTCTATTAATCGTTCTTAAAGGTGCTGTGGGTACTGCAACATAAATTTTAAGTGGTTGATATTTTTTTATCATACTTATTGCTGCTAACATAGTGAATCCTGAAGCTAATCCATCATCAAGAAGGAAGATATATTTATTTTTGATATTATTACTATAAAATTGTTCTAAACTTGATTCTTTATTGTAAAACTTCAATCTTTCGGAAATTTCATTTTTCGTCAAATTGATTGAATCTTGTATTTGTTTCTCTGATAAGTTAAGTTGACTTAATAAAGGTTTATTAATCAATATTGTTCCATCAGTCGTTATAGCTCCAAAACCTGCTTCTGTGTTATAAGGAATTTTGATTTTTCGTACAATTAATATGTCATAAGTCAAATTATATTTAGAGCAAAATCCTTCTGTAACTGGTACACCACCATTAGGAATGGCAAAACAGAAAAATAGAGATTTGTTATTAAAAAGCTGATCTTTAAGAGTTTTTATTCTATTTTCAATAAATTCTGCCAATAATTCTCCTGCTTTAAATCTAGATTCATATCTAACAAATTTCATTATTATGAATAATTAGGATAATTATTATTATAATAATTATAGTTTTAGTATTCATGCATACTAATTTTGAAAACTAATTAGAGTTGTTACACACAAGAGTAAATTAATATAAATTTAAATAAATGAATTAGGATATTTATTATAAAATCTAATAAAAGATTTAAAAAAAAAATGAAGAAATCATGAAAAAAGTTACAATACTGACCTTATTTATGGTATGTACATTATTTTTTCTACCTTTTGGAAGATATTCTGTAGCGCAGTCAAATGGATATGTTGGGGTACAAGAAGGAAGTGAATATGAATGGAGAATTAATATAAACATTGATGGGCTTGATAATGTAGTGCAAAACGTTGAAGGTTTATTAACTGAAATACAATCAAGAATATCAGAATATGACTTTTTCGGATTTGGAGCCATGACAATTCCTGAAGTAATGGAAAATATCTCTTATACAATTTTATCATATCTTTTACCTCCAGGATGGGAGAGTTTAAATATTTCTATGTTATTAGATGAGACTCTTGACTATTTTATAACGAACTTTAATTCAACATTTCTTTCTGGAGAAATCCCTGATAATTGGCAATCTTTAAATTATTCTGCTTTCGTCAATGCAATGATTAATGGGCTTAATGAGACACTTCCTGTTGGTTGGGAAGATCAACCTATTCCCTTTATGCTGAATCTTGCCCTAAGTGAATTAAATGATACAATATTAATGGGTATTTTACCTAGTGGATGGTATGATATGACTTTGCAGGAATTCCTTGAAACTATTATAATAGAATCTTTTCCGGGAGCAACAGAAAGCTTTTTAACTTATATAATGATGGATCAACTATTATCTACGGCTTATACGATGTTACCTCCTGGAGCTGATGCATATACAATTGGTGAATTCTTTCCTCTTATGATTCCATCTGAAATATGGAATGCTAATCTTAGTTATATGTTAGACGGATTATGGTATATGATTAACGGATCAGCGCCTCTTGGATGGGAATCTTGGCCAATTTCAATTTTTATAGATAGCTTAGGGGATTTTGTGAATACTGGTATTATTAATTCTTTAGATCCGTCTTTAGATGGAGCACCAGCATCAGAAATACTTGATTGGGGAATTGATATGGGGCTTTATTATATGAATCAATCTATGCCTACAGGCGTGTTTCCCATGGACTGGATGAATATGACAATTCAAGATTTACTTAATTATGAATTAGATCAAGCTAAAGATCTATGGACAACAATTGTTTTGCCAGAGTGGGAGTCGTTGATGTCAACGGTAGAGACAATGGGAGGGTTTCCTTCAACCATTGGGTTAAAAATTGCTATAGATCAATTCGATCCGGAAATAGAATCTCCTTTAGGAGGACAAAAAGCAACCCCGATAGATATAACACTCTTTATTAGTGTCGATATGGAAACCTGGAGTTCTTTAGATGATTTATTCTCGGGATTAAGCTCTCTTTCCTTATCAGACTCAGATCCAACTATGACAATACTATTACAAACTATTCTGAATTTTACAATGGAAGGTTATATTGTGGATCCATCAACATATTCTGACCAAGAAATAGCATTAGTAGATCAAGCTGTTTTTACTCAAGGTCTAATAGTTGCTAACAATTATGATTGGGGCTCTATCACAACAGAAGCCACAATTGCTACAATTGGACATCCAGAAGCCATTGAAGTATCAGCAAATTGGAATACTATTGGACTTCTTAATCAAGCTAGTTTATCCTCTGATGGTGTCGTAGCAGTAAGCATTAATCTAGTAACTGCAGGAGGAGAGATTCCGGGATATGAAATTGCTACGCTTTTAATAGTGTTTCCGTTAACTGTAATAGGTATAATCTATTATATTCGAAAACGAGACAAGTAATGTTATACTAATTATATTTTTTTTTTAATTTTAAAATTTAATAGATATTAATTATTAATAGTTATGATATGAAATTTGCAGAGTCTATTATTTTATTATTTATTATAATCCTTTTTATATCAAGTGTAAAATCAAATTTCTTTTTAATAATATTTGGATCAGCAATTTTTATGTTTTTTATTTTCCATTTATTTTCTTTTAGTACTATAGAAATTCTTACTATAGTAATTCAATATATTATATTAAATCCAATTGGATTCTTTATCTTATCTATTCCTGTAATTTTTGATACTATTATTAGAGTTATAAAAAGAATAAAGCACTACGATAAGAAATAATTTTAGAAAATTTCATTCTATTAAATCTAGTTTTCTTATACCAAAATATAACGTAGAAATTGCAATTAATCCTGAAACTCCAAGATAAGTAAATATCGTTAATATGAGTATTAAATAAGGACTTATTAGTATTGTTAGAGAATAAATGAAAATAAAGAGTGATAATAAAAAAGAAATTATCTGAATAAACAAAATTAAATAATTATTAACAAACAAGTTTTTACGACGTTCCCCGAACAGCGGTCTAAAACATTGAATTCCAATTGATTGAAGAAATATTATTTCACTATTTATTATGTATGTTAGGAAAAATAGCAAAGAGATTAAAAAATCTATTTGGAATATAACAGAGAAAAAAATTGTTAAGAAAATATCATAAAAAATTATGATATATAATGATTCATAGATAAATGAATAAACAAGTGTTTTTATTCCTCTTGGAGATTTCTTATATGTATCTAATAATTCTTTTGAGTCAATAAAATCATACATACCCATAAATATTCCAAAAATCAAACCTCCCATCCAAGATAGTATAAATATTATCGAATTTTTGTCAAATCGTGTTTCCAATATTATTGGTATATTTAATGGTTCTATCACTAATGAAAAAACTTTAGCTTCAAAGGAAATATAAATTAGCACCCCAAGGACACTTATAGTTCCAATCATATAAATCAATTTCATTATATTTTCTTTCTTTCTTAAGAATGTTTTGAATTGAATGATTATTAAACCTTTAAAATCTCTGAGAGTAATTTTTTTAATAAAAGTGTGAAAAGCATTTTCTTTAGAGTATGTTTTAGATTCTTTTTCAGCTACAATCTTCAAATCATAAAAGTAGCTAGCTTTTTTATAAAAAATATAGGAAATTGAAATAGGAATAAAAATCGCTAACAGAACATTAACCCAAATGTTAAGAATATATGATTCTATCAATGGAAAACTAACAAAATATAAAATAATATTTGAAAACCAAAAAGAGGGGTAAAATAAAAAAACTCCTTTAAATTCTGGATGAATCTTAATGAAATTAAACATGAATTGAAATGAATAATAGACTGTAATTATTAAGATTGATAGTAAAAGTAAAAGAAAATTACTATAATCCTTCCATTTTTTACACCCTAATATCTTTTCTATCCAATTAGATAAAAATGTTCCAATTAATGACCCAAACATATAGAGTGTAAAAAGACATATGTAGTAAATTATGTAATGAATTATATTCATACTCGGATTAATTTGTAGTATTAATGTTAATCCAAAAGGACCAATTATCAAAACAAATAAAAAATAGAAGGGCATATGGCCTAAAAATTCTCCAAAGATAATATCAGCGTGTTTAACTGGAATCGCTAAAATAATCTCTTTCTCGATAACTTCAGATTTTCTAAACAAAACAAAGAGTGGATACATCATTGCTATCAAAAATAATGAAATAAAGGTAAATTCAATTAATTGAATAATAAGGGCTTCAAATTGATAAGAATACTCTTTAATAACTTCAGGAATAATTGCATCCATGAAAAACGGACCAATAAAAAGTCCCCAGTATAATGAGATTGAATAAACTAAAATAAAGAATAATCGTCTATAATTTCTAAATCGACTTGTCTTGATACGAATTTCATTTTTTGCTATTGTTTTCCACAGATTCAATAACTATTTACTCTTTAAATTTATAAGAGACTC
>CAYNEU010000408.1:0-2761 GCA_964396275.1 uncultured archaeon
AAGCATATTGAATGACATGATTTGATTTATTAAACATCATCATTTGAAAGCAAAAATTGATCAATTATAATGATCCGAATTTACTAATAAAAAATTTTATTAAAAAAAAACGTGATTTTTTTTGTCGGTCAAAAGTAGTTAATGAAATTCATCGAATTATTGCTGATCAACCAACACATTTAAATATAAGAAATACTAATTAAAATGTAAATACCTTTAAATAAAATTAATAGAAATTAATAAAAAATTAGTGGAGGAATAAAAAATGGCTGCATTTGCATGGAGTCCACTACGGGCTCTAATGAAGAAAGCTGGAGCTGGAATCGTAAGTCGAGCCGCAGTTGATAAATTAATGGATTATTTAGAAGAATATGCAAAAACCTTAACTGGCTGTGCGCTTGATATTGCCAAACACTCCGGCAGAAAGAAAGTTACTGCTGCAGATATGAAAATCGCTATCGGTTTAATTTAAGTCGTTAATTGCGATTTCAATATTTCCAGCAATTTTTTTATTTTTTTTTTTCTAAATTGTTTTAAACCTGAATCTTTACCTTTACTATTTATATGAATATGTGCTGTTAGTTTTATATATTAGTTTAACAGATTAAATTCATATTGTATTTTTTAAACTAGGTGAAAATTAAAGTTGTTCTTAGACAAATTTAAAGCATCTCCTAAAGATAGATCTGTTATTTTACTAACGATAATCGGTTTAGCAATAGTTTTATTGACTTACATACTAATATTCATGCCTATTGAGGCTGCTGTTCCAACTTATGGAATTCTAGATTATGAATTTGCCTGGACTTCTGATAGAGTGGAAACAATCCTCTCAGTATGGGGTTCAGATGGAATAATTAGACAGATGTCGGCAATATATTGGGACTTTTTATATATTGTTGGATATGTTTCTTTAGCTCTTGGATTAATTTTGCTTGTATTAAGGAGATCAGAAGGAAAAATTCAAACTCTTGGACTTTATTTTACCCTAGCACCTTTTCTAACGGGGATTTTTGATATAATCGAGAATATTAATTTACTTATAATGCTTGGTGCTCCTACAGCTATTATAGATATAAATCCACTTATTGCATCAATTAACGCGTTAATAAAGTTTAGTTTCTTATTTGCTGCGATATGTTATTTTGTAATAGCAATGATTATCTTAGTTATAAATAGAATTCAGAAGCGTAAAAACAAATAATCCATTTTTTTTTATTTTATTACTAAATCAGCTTACTTTCTTTTTTTAAATTATCAATAATTTTTATACTATTTATGGCTTTAAATGCTTTTTGTAATAAATGCGGAAGTACCATGTTAAATAATGACATAGTACATTCGGATGGTGGTAAATCAACTCAATATCAATGTTCCCAATGTGGGTTTTGTTATGAATCAGGATTTCGGTATAATAAATTGATTAAACAATACATTAAATATGTACGGTTTAATCCATAATAATTTTGAATGATCTATATCTCAATTTCTAATAGACCTTCGAAATTAGACAATGAGATTACCATATTATTATCAATAAAAGTGCTGAAACCACAATTTTTATCACTTACTAAGCTACTTGCCATTATTGGGATTGTTCTTTTTTTCACAAAATCTTTTAATAAAGATAGCATTCTTGGATAATTTTCTTTTGTAAAATGATAAATCCAGATGAAAAAATCTACGTTATCAGTTGGTATTTTTCCAGCATATTTGAAGTCCATACAAATCAAAATTTTAAATTTTTTTCCGAATAAGTTAAAAACTTCATGAAATTCACCAGGGTTTATATTATTGTTTTTTTCTGTGTCATCAGGATATACTTTTAATTGATATTTATCTGTAGGGAGAAGTTCGCAAATATTATATATGTTATTATCTAATTTCTTTAAAGAATTGATGATGAGAATCTTATTTTTTGGGATTTTAATGTTTTTTATTGCTTTTTGAGACATTTCACACCATTTTTGAACATTAGCTTTGTTATCAAATGTGAGAGAACCAGTCAATCCATATTCTGGTAGAATTAATAAATCTCCAACACTATTACCAATTAGATTTTGGATTATTCTTGTATTATTGATAATATCTCCTCTGATTATTTCTGGTTGTAATAAAGTTATTTTCATTTTCAATAAGAGATTAAATATGGACGCTAAATAATTAATTCTACGTCTATTATTACAATATTAGAATTATTGTTATTTTATTGTTAATGCTAGCTATAAAACACGCCTTTTATGTGTAAATATTAGGAATATAATTTAAAATTTTAAATATCTATTTTTTTTAGAAAATTCTTATTTCAGCTTGAATATTTCTCAAAAAGAATTTCTGTTATAACATTGAAAGCTTTTTCCACATTCTCCCCAGTTTTAGATGATAATTCTACGAAAGAAGCAAGATTATATTTTTTTGCTGCTAAAATTCCATCATCACGAGTTACTGCGCGGAATTCATTTAAGTCTACTTTCGAACCAATTAACATTATCGGTATATCCCCCGCATGCTCTCTGATTACTTGTGTCCAATCTGGCAAGTGATCTAACGATGTTTGATTAGTGATGTCATACAAAAAAAATGCTCCATTTGCGCCTTTGCTATATTGAGAGAGCAGAAAGCGAAATCTTTCTTCTCCTCCAAAATCCCAAATCTGTAAGGTGGTTGGGCCATGGCTAGTTTTACACGAGGTAACAGAGAAATCTACACCAATTGTCATTTTAGTGCCAGAAGAAAATAGCCCTGTTGTATATCGTCGTAG
>CAYNEU010000409.1:0-4566 GCA_964396275.1 uncultured archaeon
TGGTGTAAAAATGTTTAGCTCTGTTTTTGCTATTAATCCTCGAGCCGGAGCACAAATCATTGATAAATTTATTGAAGAAACAGTTGAAACTGAAGAAAAGGAAGTTCTTGATATAGATGAGGAACTTTTTCGTAAAGATATATTGCAAGCAAAATTATATGGATATTTGAAAGTGCCAAAAATATTAAGTTTAATACAATCAGGCAAAACAGGTTCTGGATCTGGAAGAACTATAGAAGAAAATAAACAAGAAATCGCTCAATTTATTATTGAAAATATGGAAGATGATGTTTTATATTTGTTAGGTCCTGGTACTACAATAAAAACTATAACAGATAATTTGGACTTACCTAAAACGCTTTTAGGGATAGATGCGGTTCATAATAAATTGGTTGTTGGAAAAGATCTGAATGAGCAAGGTATTGTTAAACTATTAAGCAAGTATATTAAAGTAAAAATAATTATTTCTCCTATTGGTGGACAAGGTTTTATTTTTGGGCGTGGGAATAAACAAATTACTCCAAAAATTCTAAAAATGATTGGAAAAAAAAATATATTGATAGTATCAACTGCAGAGAAAATGAGAGAACTAGACTGCTTAAGAGTGGATACAGGAGACATCGAGATTGATAAATTATTGAGTGGATTCGGGAAGGTTATTACAGGATATAAGGAAGAATTAATAATTAAAATAGAATAATCTATTCAAAATGGTTTTCAATTTATAATGGGTCAAAAGCGTTAATTTCTTCAAGGAGATCTAATACTTTTATGCAGTACTTGTCTCTTTTTTTAAGAATTTCTTCTTCACTACGACCTTGATAATTATAAAAACCTTTACCTGTTTTAATTCCAAGATATCCTTGTTTTACTAAGTTTTCAACTTGTGGGTATCTTTTATTAGTTCTAAATTCTTTCTGTTTATCAAGAATTAATTCAAGACCCGTGAAATCCTGAGATTGAACAACCCCTTGCACAGGAAGTCTTACACCAAGAACTGTTTTCACTGCAAAATCAATTTGCTCGGGCGTAGCCCACCCTTTTTGTAACATCTCATAAATCTGGACAAAAATTACTCTTTGAATACGGTTGAGGATAAACATATCAAAATACTCCTTCATGACAAGTGGTTTTTTTCCTAGTTGTTCCATTAATTTTACTGAAAAATCAATGATTTCTTGTGAAGTTTTTGATCCAGGAACGATTTCAACCAATGGCAATATATAAGCTGGACAAAACCAATGATGAATAATTAATCGTTCTGGTTTTTTCACGTCTGCTATGTCGTATATATTTAATCCCGATGTATTACTTGCTAAAATGGTATTTTCTGAACAAAAATTATTTAAATTCATAAAAAGATCTTTTTTTATATTTGCTACCTCATTAACAGCCTCAACAACTAGATCTGCCCTTTGAGCACAAGGTTTAAGTTCAGTTGTTAGATTAATTCTATTCAAAATAGCTGAAATTTCATTAGATGATATCTTTTCTAACTCTAATAATAGAGCTAGGTTTGAATTTATTAATTTACTAGCACGTTTTAGAGTAATTGGATTTTTGTCTACTAAATCAACCATAAATCCATGTTGTGCATAAACTTGTGCTATAGCATGTCCCATTGTACCTGCACCAACAACGACAACATGTTCAATTTCATTTAAATTCATAAACACCAAATTTGAATCTATTTTTGTAAATATATTTTTCTAAGTAAATATAAAAAAGTAAGTCCAAATATTAAACTTTAAGAAGAAAGAGAATAAAAATTATTTAATTATATTTAATTCTCTTAATTTTTCTTCTGTGGGACGACCTGTTTCCCAATCCCAGTTTCTAAGCTTATAATATTCTTTTAAGTTCTCTTCTAGATCAAGTTTCACATAACTAGATTTTCCTGATTTTAGAACCTTAAGAACATGATTGGGTAATCTATCATCTGCCCTAGTTATCCCTAAATTACAGTTTATAAGCCGTTTCAGAGTATTAATTCTTTCACCAACGGACAAAAGTGATTTTTTATCATATTCAAATCCCGTCGCTGCATTAATATGTGCTATGAAATGTTCAAGACTTATTTTCTTAAAATTGCAATTTACTGCAGAATCATCAATAGCTCGTATGTCCTGCAAAGCCATCACTCCCTTTTCTCTTCTTTTAATGGAAGCCCTTTCTCCTGACTTAATTCTCAGCCGAGAATAATTGACAGAACCCATTTCTACATTAAACCAGTCGCATTTTTCATGATTAGCACCTACGCAACAAGTCATATAACTTAAAGCTTGTCCAGCAAAAGCCCGAGGATCATGCATAGGAATTTCTAATCCCTTAACATGAGCCGCTAATTCTGAATCTACTTCAAATTCCTTAGCCATCGTTCGCACACCTTCAGCCAGAATATTCCCGATACTTTCTCTTTTTGAAATCATTTCAATTAAATCCAGAACGAATTTCCCATTTCCCCATCGAAACTCTTCAATGTTAATATTTTTAATATTTTGTTTTATTTTATCAATACCTAGGTTATTTTCCACTAAATATATTAAGAAAGCAATACTTACACCACAAGATATAGTATCTAATCCAAAAACATTGCATAAATGATGAGCTAAGATTACGCTTTTAGATTCAAATACCCCACATAAAGGGCCAAATACAGCAACAGACTCATATTCTGGTCCATCTACTCTAATTTCTTTACCGTTATCTTCCATAATAGTTTGTTTTCCACATTTTATCGTGCAACCAGCACATCCATAATCTAATACAGGGAATTCCTCTCTTAATGTTTTTCCTGTTAATTTTTCAGCTAAAAATTCTGTTTCTGTAAAATAATATCCTGGAGTATCACCAAGAGCCATTCCTATATCAAGATAACCATTTGTCCCATATAAAGTAAACAAAAAGGATCCTAAACTTCCGAGAGTATCTTCTTTTGCTTCTTCTTCAGCTATTTTAATCAATTCTTTACCGATATTGCTATTAGCTATTTGAACTCTACCACTTCCGATAACTGCTAAAGCTTTTACATTTTTTGAAGCCATAATTGAGCCTAATCCGCATCTTCCAATCGCCCTTCCTTCATCATTTATCATTCCAGCGTATTTTACTAAATTCTCTGCAGCTAATCCAATTGTTACTACTCTTACTCGATCTTCTTTTAACTCTTCCTTTATAAGTGATTGTGTCTCATAAGTATCTTTCCCCCAATATTTACTAGCATCTTTAAATTCAATAGTTTTATCATGAATATATAAATAAATTGGCGTATTAGATTTGCCTGTAATAACAATTGCATCAAAACCACTATTGCGTAGGGATATACAGAAATAGCCCCCAGAGGAACTTTCACCCCATATTTTTGTGAGTGGGGATATTGCGGTTACAGTATATCTTCCACTATTCGGTCTAATCGTTCCAGTAACAGGTCCCGTGGCAAAAATTAAAGGATTAATCTCATTGAATGGATCTTCTTTTAAAGTTTTATAATCTAATTCTGATAATAAATCATATGTTAATTTTGCGCTTAATCCAGTTCCCCCTAAGTATTCTCTTGCGATTTGGGGATTCAAATCTTTTATTTCCCAACTCTTTTTACTTAAATCGACAAATGCAATCTTTCCATTATAACCAATTAAATTTTCACTCATTTACTTCCCTCTTTTTTAATAATTAAAAATCTATATCTTTTCCATCCCAAGCATACTCAAAAATCTTCTTATAAAGATTTACAGTCATAGGTCGGTAGGAGAGAAGACTTACAGCATCATCATCAGCATATTCTGCTAATAAATCAATTTTATTTATATAATCATCTTTCTTAATTGTAGGCACAATCAAATCTTTGACACATGTTGGAGCATCTAAAGAATGGATGAAGTGTTTAAGTGCTTCTAAAAGTTCTTTAAGTAATATATCTCTATCTTTATTTCCAACTTCTACACCAAAGATATAACATAGATCTTTCCATCTATCAGTAACTTTTGCTTGAAATCCTACTGAACATGGTAAAAGCATACCTACAGCAAGACCATGATGAACATTGAATATTTTTCCAAAACTATGACCTAATGAATGGTCTATCCCTGGTAGACTATTTCCAAATCCAAGTCCTGCTAATGATGCGGCCATTTGCATATGACTCCGTGCTTCTATATCTCCTTTTCCATATCTATAAGCTCGCGGAAGATATTTTACAACTTCTTTTATTGCAGTTATATTAAGAGCATCAATAAGTGGGGTTCCCCAATTTGAAACATAACTTCCAACAGCATGAGCAAGTGCATCCAATCCAGTTCCTTTTGTTAGAAATGGAGGCATATCTTCTACAAAATCAGTGTCTAAAATAGCGATATCTGGGACTAATTCAGGCCATGTTATTTCGAATTTTTTATAAGGTGTTCTATTAGTATCTGTTAACACAGCAGCATTAGTAACTTCCGATCCTGTTCCTGAAGTAGTAGGAATCGCTACTAAATATCTAATTTTCTTGCGTAATCCTAAAGGGCTACCGAGTGGTAAAAGCATATAAAAATTAGTTTCAGGTTTTTCATATTTAAACATAAT
>CAYNEU010000410.1:0-3006 GCA_964396275.1 uncultured archaeon
ATAAAATGATAAAATTGGTAAGCAAGATAGGTTATACTAAATTAGCTCATTTTTATAAAAGAAAAAGAACATTTATAGAAATACCGTAAATTTTAAAGTTGCTATTGTAAATGTCTGAAAAAAAAAGTGATAAGTGTGAGATTTGCCATAAAAATTTAATTTATGGGATAAAACAGGAAGACTATAGAGAACTTAATTGTGAATTTTGTGGATATATATTTAATTCTAATATTTACTGTGAAGACGGTCATTATATTTGCGATGTTTGTCATTCTAAGGGCCCTATTGAAATTATTGAAAGAATTTGTGGGGAAACAAAGATTAAAAATCCATTCGAATTAGCAGATTTAATAATGAAGCATCCTAAGTTTAAAGTTTATGGTCCAGAACATCATGTTTTAACTCCCGCGGTTATTTTAACAGCTCTTAAAAACAATAAAATAAAAAAACCTGATGGAAGCGAGATAAATTTATTTGATATTAAAGAAGCAATACGAAGAGCCTCTAAAATTCCAGGTGGGTGGTGTGGTTTTTATGGTTCATGTGGTGCTGGAATGGGGTCTGGAATAGCAATAAGTATTTTCACAGGAGCAACTCCATCTACGGATTCTCCAAGGACATTAGCAAATCAAATAACATCAAGATCATTAAATAAAATCGCTGATAATTTAGAGCATTGTTGTAAAAGATCAGTGAGGTTATCGATCATAGAAACTATTAAATTCTTAAAAGAGAAGTTTAATATAGATTTAGGTTACACCTTTGAAAGGTGCTGTTTTTCAAACATAAATGATAAATGTGTAAAAGAAAAGTGTCCGATATTCTAAATTCTACACTTTTCTACTCTGGATCCAGCCATCAGTGGCTAAAGAACTGAATAATGTGATATGTTTTGGGTCTCTTGTATGGAATACGAGATGATTCTCATCAGAGCTACCAATTGCGGCAAAAAATAATTCCTCTCCATCCCTAGTTATGACATATCTATCTTTTCTTTCGTAATTTCTAAGGGAAATATTATCTAAACTTTCAAATTCCTCCAGTAGTTCGCTATGTTCATCAATTCCGGGATTAATTGAACAAGCAATCTTCATACTAACAGAAGATCTAAGCTCATATAAATAGAGTTCCTGCAAATCTTCAATACTAGGAACAACAATGGTAACATTCGCTATAGCATTTTCTAATAAAGCTTTCATTTTTTCAAGAATTTCAGATTTCTTAATCTGAGTGTTTGTAAAATCTATGATTTTTACTTCTTTAGAACTAGTTTGAGCGTTTTTTAGTTTCTCATTTTCTAATTCTAAGCCTTCCAAATCTTCATCCGCTTTAGTTAATTCCTCATTTAATATTTCTATCTCTTTCTGAAGCTGAGTAATCGTATCATCTTGATCTTTTAAAAAATTTGGATCAATTGCGGAAGAACTTAATTTCTTAATTTCTTCCTCTTTTAATGAGATAGTTTTTTCTAAAGTTTTAGTTTCTTCGTCCTTAGTTTTTATTGTCTTCTCAAGAGTCTTGATTTGCTCATCCTTTAATAATAGAGAGTTCTCAAGAGTTTTAACTTGCTCATCTTTTAATTTAATGAGATTATCCTTAGTCTCTAATTGTTTTTTTATTTCGTAATCCATTATAACAAGATCACAATATTATTTATTTATAATTTTTACTATAATGATTAAAATTTAATAAGTTATTATTTCGAATTCTTTTTTATCATTTTTATTAATAAAACAGTTTATTGCATTAAAATTGTCTGGCATTTTTATATTCTCATCAATAATACACCAATTTAACTTGCATGATTTGTCAATGATGGTATTATCGAAAATAATAATATCTGATAAATCACAAAAATTACCGATTCTGCTATATTTTCTAATTATTACATAAGCTATTTCAAGTAGAAGTTTTGGAATTCGATAAGAGAGTGGTCTTAATCTTGTACCAGAACCATCTGTTAAGATAATTACATATTTACTTGATTTCATCTTCAGTTATTAAACATTCTAATCCTACTAGTTCATATTTTTTTATTATTATCAAATAATTAGAATATCTTTTTATTTTCAGATATACAATATTCTTCCATGGAAAAGCAAGAAAAAATAATCGAAGAATTAGAATCAGATGTATCTGAAATAATAGAAAAAGAGCTTGAATCCGCACCAGCTATACTAGGTATTAATGTTGGCACTGCTGAGGGAACAAAAATAGCAAGTAAATTCAAAAAAGAAGGAACTAAAATGACAACGGGCGAGATTACAGCAGCAAATAGTAGTCTTGTATTTCTATCATCCAAAATGTTAAGAGATTCATTAAATCAAGACGTCTCTTATAATTTAATTATTGGAAAGGAAAAAATTGTTCTTTCAATTTTAACAGAAGAAATTACAATGATTACTTATTTAAATAGAGAATTAGCTGAGCTTGAAGGATTAGATTCATTTATAAATAGACTACAAAAATTAAGCCTACAAATAACCGCTATTGCAGAGACATCAGATATTCTTAAAGAGGAAATATTTAAAGGTTTGAAAAGAGCGATACCAAATACTCTAGTGATAGCAATTATTACTAAAGATGGATTACCAATTAAGATACAATCAACTATGCCTGAACCAATTCTTTCAGCTATGGTTGCTGCATTATATAATTTATCTGGAGTATTACTAGAAAGTCATATGGAATACTGTATTATAGGAGGGGAAAATGGTTCTGTTATAATCCACGATTTAGATGAAAACAGAGTCTTGGCACTTGCTGTTCCAGAGTCTGACGAAAGAAAGCTAGGGACGTATATAGCGAAAATTAAAGCAATTCTTCAGTAAAATTTAAAAGAATTTCCAATATTATTAGATAAATCTCCCGTCTCCAAGTCAATTTTAATTAAAATGCTTACCAGATTCGATAGCTTTATATATTCTGTTTTTTATCTTTTACTTAAGACTCGAAATTTCAATTACAATGATAGAAAATAAATTACTAGACTTCAAGAAGAATTAT
>CAYNEU010000411.1:0-2093 GCA_964396275.1 uncultured archaeon
CATTTGGCACTCTTGGATCCAAATCTCTTTGACTGCCTAATCCGTGTGCAAATATAATTAATGGACTTTTTTGTTGAAAATCCAATTTTTTAATCGGATAATACAGATTTGCATAAAGAGTCGCATTTGATGATTCAAAAACAACCCTATCATAAATTAAATAGCTTTCAAACCTAAAAACATATAATGAACTTACAGAAATTATAAAAAATACAATTGATGATATCAAGAACCAGTGATGTTTCCATTTTCTAATTTTTTTTTTTTGCATATTTTTAGCATTTAAATATTATATTAAGGAAATATTGGTTTTCTCATATTATATTTCAGCTAAATTTATTCTGATAATCTTTGCTTAGATAATAAAAAAAATTTATAATACTTTAAGAAAATTTATATAATTCAAGCTTAATTTGAACTAAATAATTTTCATGAAAAGGACAAAAATAGTTTCTACTTATTTTCCTTTGGAAAAAACAGTTTTCTACCTGAATGGACTCTTTCAAAATTTTCTTTATAATTTTTTATATATTCATGAATTTCTCCTAATTCTTCATTTTCCAACATATTTTCAAATATTCTTTTTGTGGAGATATATAATTTAGGTACAAATGTATCTATTTGAGACAATTGATAAGTGAGTTCTTTGATTGAAGAAAAATCTAATTTTAAGTTAATTTCTCTTCGTTTAATTTTTTCAATTATTTTTTTCTCAAATTTTCTTCTTGAAATATTATTCCATGTTAATTCATATATGAAATAATTCACAGACTGAACTGCTTCAGTTAAAAGGGCAGTTCCAGTAGCTATAGCAAGGCTCCCTGTAACTAAATATACCGTTAAAGTTCCTAGTATTAAGGTTATTGATCTATAAATTATACTTTTAACAACGCTTTCTTTCCATTCTATCTTGTGTATCTTTTTTTTTAATTTCATATCAACTTTTTTATGATTCTAAGTTTATAAGGATTGCCTCATAAATCTTAAAATATTCTTAAGATTAAATTTAAAATGAAGATTCTGAAATATGAAGATCATATTTAATGTAAAAGAGTTATAATAAAATGAGTATATATGCTGATGATGTCGTAAACTTTACATCTGTGCTAAAAATTGCTTATAATTTTTTAACGGGTAGAGATTATTTACTAAAAAAGAAATCAAAAGAACGAAAAACCTTAGTTTCTGTAGCTTCTGGTTTTCCTGATTTAGTTTTTGCCGCAGATTCTATTCCTGTTTTTCCTATTCGTATGGAGAAATTTAAACTTAATTTATATTTACTCGCTTTAAACTCAGCTACAAGTTTATTTGGTTGGAATCTTACAACTAAATTATTAGGAATCGCGCGTCAAATAGATTTTTTAAAAATAGTAGATAATGTTTTAAATGATGTTATTAGCAGTATCAATGCAAGATATAATTTATTGTATGATTTAGCTATTCAAAAAAATGTGTCACCTAATTTTTGTTTTGGTGCTAAATCTCTTTATGGAATGCATATTTCAGAATTAAATAATTGTGATTGTGCTCTAAATTTTACTATAAGATGTAATAAATACAATGATTATCTGAAATCATTAAGGGCAATAATTCCAAACCAAATCTGGGTAGATATCCCTACTATTAATAAACAAAATGAGGTTAATGCCTTAGAAATTATGATTGACAATCTACAAAATGCGATTAAAGAATTAGAAAATATTACTGGCAATATTGTTACCGATAATAGTTTGAAAAAGCAATTTCGTATTGGAAATCAAGTTAAAAGATATTATAAAACAATTTTACATGATATAAGCACCTCAGATTTCTATCCATGCAATCCTGCTACATTTGCAGAAATCTTAGCGTTGTTAACAATATCATTTCAAGATTACAATTCCAATCCACAGAGATATTTAGAAAATATTAGCCAACTGGTAAATGAGATGAGAGAACGTATAAAAAAAGGTGTTGGGATGGATGTTTCTAATAGTCCGAGAATTTTATTAACTCCGATATTTAATGGTTGGGAACCAGCAACTCAAGAAATCATTTATGAGTTAGGAGGGAAAGTTGTCTATTCAGATTGGGATTTATTAGGATTATTAGAA
>CAYNEU010000412.1:0-1930 GCA_964396275.1 uncultured archaeon
ATGCACTCGCTATTGTTCCTCGTCTTAAACCTTTTGCTATTGAACCCGTGAAATAACCTATGAAAATCCATGCTAAAATTTCGGGTGCAAAAAAACCAAGGATAGAAGGGGGTTGAAGGGGGTTTATGAGAAATGAAATCATATTAAAATCAAAATTCGCTCCAACTAATAAAGAAGCTATTCTTATTATATCCGTTCCAGCATATAATTGAATTTGACTTATAATAACTGTCATATTAAAGAAAAAAACGGTAAAGAAGCTAAGTAATATGCCAACAATGATACCGATAATTAATCGATAAGAAGTCATTTTTAAGACCAATAGGGATCTAAATGATTATATAATAGTTATATTCAATACGTTTTATTAATAATTAAAATCATTTTGCTATATTAAAACTTTAGTTCTTAAGGATTTAGAAAAATCTGCTCAATAAAATATTAAAGTTATAATGTATTCAATAATATATTCATTAATTCGTTAGACATAAATATATTTTAATGTAATTAACGTCAGAAAAAAAAAGCAAGGCTACTAATTTGGCTCGAAAGAAAAAGAAAACTGAAGAACCAGAAAGTACGAAAAAAAACGATGATCTAGAAGATTTTAGCGAAGAATTTGATATAGATTTTGAAGAAGATTTAGATTTAGAAGAAGAACTTGACTTATTAGACACTAAAGATATAGAAGCAGGAATTGAGATAAAAGAAGAATTAGTTGATAAAGATGAGGAAAGAAAACAGCTTTATTTAAGCTGTGGGATACACATTGGAACAAAATTATTAACAGGAGATGCCCGAAGGTTTATCTATAGGCAGACTAATTATGGATTATATGTTATTGATTTAACTCAAACCGATGAACGACTTAAAATTGCAGCTAAATTCTTAAGCAAATATGTTGAAGAAGGAAGCGATAGAGTCATCGTTACTTCAGTTCGACGATATGGGAAAGAACCAGTAAAAAAGTTTTGTGAAGTATTAGGGTGCAGAGCAATAACTTCAAGATTTATTCCCGGCTCACTTACAAACCCAATTATTGATACATACATTAAAGACGCGAGCGTTGTGTTAATTGTAGATCCTCATGCAGATAAAGTAGTTTTACGAGAAGCTAAATTAGCCCGAATTCCTTTAGTATCTCTATTTGATACCGATGATACTCTTACAGGCATAGATCTTGCGATCCCGGCTAATAATCGAGGCAAAAAAGCATTAGGGCTAGCATTCTGGCTTCTAGCAAGACAAATTATGTTAGAGTTAGGTAAAATATCAAGTGAAGATGAGTTTCGATACTCACTCGAAGATTTTACTTCAAAAATTGTTCCTGTTTACCGTCAAGAACAGCAAAGTCAAGCAAGAAATCAAGCAAGAAGATAATTTATTAAATATTAATATCCTTATTACTTGCATTTATAATTCTTATTTTAACACGTCTTATTCTTTTAATTTATTTATAATAAGTTTTTAATTTTAAATCAATTAACTTACATAGTAAAAAATTACTAATCTTAAGTGTTTTAGTGATGAAAAAAATTATCTCATTTTCTGGAAAAGGCGGGGTAGGGAAATCCACGCTCCTCGTCTTAATGCTTAAATATCTCCTTGAAAAATTTAAAGATCTCAACATCCTCGTAATTGATGCCGATCCCGACGCAAATATCGGAGACATCATCGGAAAAGAAATCCATTTTAAAGAAACCATTGGTGGAAAAATGACCGTCCTAAAGGACAAGATACAAAAACAACAGATACCCCTTAATGTGTCGAAAGCTCAGATCATTGAATCTGAGGTCTTTGATGCATTAATCGAAATGGATGATTTTGACATCTTAGAAATGGGGCGTAGCGAAGGTGAGGGGTGCTATTGCAGTGTAAATAACACCTTAAAGCGGGTGATTGACATCCTCTCAAAAAATTATGATGTGAC
>CAYNEU010000413.1:0-3642 GCA_964396275.1 uncultured archaeon
CAGGAGTATATCCAAAATATGCTTGTCCTCCACCCATATGTAGTCTAAAAGCACATACAACTTCATCTGAAATCATCAATGCTCTATTTTCATGACATAATTCTTCCACTTCTTTATTAAAACCGGGTTTTACTGGAATACTCCCAGATTCACCACCCATTGGTTCTACTATAACAGCCGCAACTTTACGTTTCTCTTTAAACATCTCTTTTAAGGTATCAATATCGTTAGGGGGACATGAATCAATCCATTTAAACACTGATTTTGGAATTCCATGGGATTCTAGTAGTTTTGTTCCAGGAACGTGCATATCATATACGAGTTGATCAGACCAACCATGATATGAACCACCGATTTTAATTACCCATTTACGGTTCGTAAAAGTTCTCGCGATTCTTATAGCAAGCATATCAGCTTCAGTTCCAGATTGTAACCATCTAATAATTTCACATGAAGGAAAATGCCTTTGCAGCTGCTCAGCTGCTAAATATTCATATTCATTAGTTATTCCATGGCAAGGCCCAAATTCTTGAATAACCTCAACAACTTTATCAATTAATGGTTTATATTGATGCCCTAAAATAATTGGTCCGCCACACATTAAGTAATCTGTTAAGACTACATCATCTACAGTCTCCATATAGCAATCATATACTTTCTTACTTGCTAAGGGAAACGGATGGTTAAAGGCAAGATTATGTTCAACTCCACCAGGAATAATTTTAAGCATTCTTTCATATGCTTCTTTAGATTTCGGATGATTTTTATGATACTTTTCTATTATCTCCTTTATTTCCTCTGGTTTAAATTTTTTAATTGGTTGATTCACAATGGTTTCAATCTTAGCTTTCATTTCTTCATATTTCATACTAGACATATTAAATCAAAATTAGTGATATTTTGGTAACTAAATTAATTAGTAAATTGTATCATTAAAATTAAGTTTATTTTTATGCAAGGAGAAAAGAGTTATTTAGAGATTTACCTAAAAAAATCTTTATTTACTTTTACATCATTTATATTAAATATGTCTAATTCTCAAATGAAATATATTTTAGCAATAGATCATGGAACTGGTGGTCCAAAATCTGCTATTGTTTCTACGGAAGGAGATGTGCTTGAATGGGCGTTTCAGGAAGTCCCTTTAAATGTATCTAAGGGAGGAGCAGTAGAACAGGATCCAGATGAGTGGTGGAATGCAATAATAAAAACCTCTAAGAAAGTGATTGATAGTGGGCATGTTTCAGTTGATGATATTGTAGGGATATGCAATACAAGTCAATGGAGTGGAACTGTTGCTGTGGATAAGGATGGAAATCATTTAATGAATTCAATAATTTGGATGGATACAAGAGGGGCAAAATATATTGAAAAATTTTATAAGAGCCTAATTCAAGTTTCAGGATATTCATTATCTAAAATTTTAAAATGGATAAAACGAACTGGTGGAGGTCCCAGCCAGAGTGGGAAGGATCCTATAGCACATATACTATGGATTAAAAATGAACTTCCAGAGATTTATAATAAGACATTCAAGTTCTTAGAACCACAAGATTTTATTAATTCAAAACTTACAGGAAAATTTTGTGCTTCACCTGTTTCAATTCACCTTTATTGGGTAACAGATATCAGAGATATTAACAACGTGAAATATTCAAAAAAACTAATAAAAGGCTTAAAAATTGACCCCGAGAAATTACCAGAACTTAAATCATCAATTGATATACTTGGACCATTAAAGGATTCCGTAGCTGATGAATTAGGACTGAATAAAGGAGTGAGGGTTGTTGTGGGGGCACCAGATGTGCCATCAGCGACAGTTGGATCTGGTGCTGTTAATAATTATGAAGCACATGTTTATATTGGTACATCTGATTGGTTAACTTGTCATGTACCCTATAAAAAAACAGATATTGCGCATAATATGGCAAGTGTACCTTCTGCAATCCCAGGAAGATATATTATTGGAAATGAGCAAGAGATTGCTGGTGGAGCATTAACATTTTTGCGAGATAAGATTTTATATCATAAAGATGATTTATTAAGAGAAGAAGCTGTTCCTGATGTGTATAAAATATTTGATAGAATAGTAGAAAACGTTCCAGCTGGTTCAAACAATCTTATTTTTACTCCATGGTTAATTGGTGAAAGAACACCAGTTGAAGATCATACAATTCGAGGAGGCCTTTATAATCTCTCATTAGAGATGTCTCGTGAGCATATAATACGAGCTATATTTGAAGGTGTAGCATATAATATAAAATGGCTTTTTATGTATATAGAAAAGTTCATTCAAAAATGGAAAATAAAAGAAAATCCTGGTTTGACTAAAAAGGATATTGTTATTCCAGAACTTAATATCATCGGTGGTGGAGCTCAAAGTAATATTTGGTGTCAAATATTTGCTGATGTTCTTGATAGAAGGATAAAACAAGTTCAAAATCCTATTCAAGCAAATGCTCGTGGTGCAGCATTTATTGCTTCTGTAGGTTTAGGATACCTTAAATGGGATGAGATTCAGAAATGCTGTGAGATATCAAATGTTTTTACCCCTAATCCCGAAAATCGCCAAATATATGATAAGCTCTTTAAAGAATACTTAAATATCTACAAAATTATGGGAAAAACCTATAAACGCTTGAATAAATAATCCACAAATATTTTTTATTTAATCCTAATCTTTGTTTTTTTAATCTTGGATTTTTTTAGCTATTTGAGGAGACTTTCTTCTGTGAATAAACTCTTTAATAAAATCGACTCGGGTTTTTGTAACTGTCGATAAAGGAGATTTTTCTTTTAATTTTTTAACTAAATCCTTTTTAGAGATTTTTTTCGTGGTTTTTAGAATTGAGATTGTTATGTCAACATCTTCTAAAAACTTGTTAATGAAAAAGGTTAAAAACTTTAATTGATCATTTTGATCCTCTTTTTTAAGTGCGGAGTTAATAATTGACTTTTCAAGTCCAATACCTGTTTTCCAAGGCATTTGAACTATAAGTTTACTAGGATTCATCAAAAAAGCAGTTCTTTTCTGATTTTTGACTAACGCATAAAAATAAGTAGCCGAAGGATAGATTTTATTATTAAATTCAATTGTTTTTAAAGGTCTTCTGTTTTTATATGCTGCAGGCATTATTTCATCAAGTGTAGTATTTATTACATCCAATTTTACTGAAAATTTTTCATTTGTAATAAGGTACGAATGATAGTTAAACAGTCTTGAATGAATCAGACCCGCAAGGCAATTAAATCCAAAATCTTCAATAAATTGGTCTAACCTTGTTGCTTTCTCTTCAATATCTATTTCTTGAGGTATCTTTTTTTCAGTTGTAGTCTTTATTGATAAATCTACAGTTTCATACCCTATAATTCTCCCTTTAATATCTAAAAATACTATAAATATATGATCTTGGCAAACAGCTCCTTTCGGGACTTGGATCTTTATATGACCAAATTTTTTTTCATCAAATAGCGTTTTAGGAACATGAATAGTTTTTTCTGCGCCACAACGTGGACAAGCCACATCTATTGCATATTGTTGTACCTGCATAATTAACCCAAATAAAAATAGAAAAAATGAAAAACAGTATTTAAACCATAAAAACATTCAAATATAAATTTATCTGGTTAGGTATTACCAGA
>CAYNEU010000414.1:0-5705 GCA_964396275.1 uncultured archaeon
TTAAAGACACCTTAGATCCTAAAGGGATAATGAATCCAGGAAATTGGGAGGTAAAATAAGAATGACATTAGAACAGAAACAAGATTGGAAAGATATCGTCCATCGATGTTTTAGATATGGTTATTGTAAATTTACAGAAGATTTTAGCGATTTTAATTGCCCAAGTTATAAGAATTTTAGATTTGAAACTTACAGCACAGGTGGCAGGCTATGGCTAATTTATGGTATTTTAAGTGGTGAGATTAAATTGAATGAAGGTGCAGTTAACGCAATATATGCTTGCAGTACATGTGGAAATTGTACTGAAAATTGTAGGTTTGATAGATTTAAAGATTTTTTAGTTGATTTTATTGAAGCTGGTCGAGCATTAGCTGTTGAAAAGGGATTTTGTCCCGAAAAGCAAAAAGTTTTGTTAGAAAGAACAGAAAACCCTAATATGTTCAATCCATATGGAGAACCAAACTCAGATAATACCAAGTTAAAAGAGAAATATAATTTATCAGATGAGGCAGAATGGGTTTACTTTATAGGGTGCACTTCCAATTATCGGCAAAAAGACCTTAGAGATGCTACGATAAGATTCCTTAAAAAGGCAAATATAGATTTTACCTTAATTGATGAACATTGCTGCTGTAGTCCTCTACTTCGAACAGGTCAAACAAAACCTGTAAAAGATTTTATGAACTATAATATTGACCAAATTAATAGAACTGGAGCTAAAAAAGTGATAACTTCATGTGATGGTTGCTATCGAACTATAAAAAAAGATTGGTTAAAATTAGATGCCGATTACGGATTTGAGGTATATCACACCGTTGAATTAATTAAGAAACTTTTAGATGAAGATAAAATTTCTATTAATTCAGAATTTCAAAAAACAGTAACTTATCATGATCCCTGTCACTTAGGTCGGCATATGGGGATGTATGAGATCCCAAGAGAAGTGTACAAGAAAATCCCCGGGATTAACTTAGTAGAGATGCGCCGAAACAGAGGAAACGCTTGGTGTTGTGGAGCGGGAGGAGGTGTGAAGATAGGATATCCAGAGTGGTCGGTAGATATCTCAAGAGAGAGGTTAGAAGAAGCTAAAGAAACAGGCGCGTCTGTAATTTCTTCAATATGTCCCTTCTGTAGAACAAACTTGTCAGATGCTAATGAAAAATATAAAATGGATTTTGAAGTTATAGATCTATTAGAAATTTTAGATAAACTAGAAATTGATATCAATAAATAGAGATAATAAAAAGGATATATTTAGTTGTAATTTTATTATTTTTTTTTAATATTCTAATTGTTCTCCTAAAGCCATTCTACATAAATCACTTAATAAATAATTTTTGATTCCTTTTCTTTCGACTCTATTTCCAAGTGCTTCTTTACACATGGAACAACTATAGATACATACTTCGGCGTCATTTTCAAGCATGTCATTTATATTATCATTTTGAGTTTTTCGTAATAAATCTTTCTTTCCTAAAGTTGCAAGCAAACCCCCACAACACAATGCATTTTCTCTATCAAATTTTCTCTTAACTCGTTCAACACCAATTAAATCACATACTTTATCTACCCATTTATCTACTTCAGGAATGAAACGATTTGAGCAAGATCTCTGATATGCTATTTTCATAACAAGCTTTTTTATCTCCGACTCGTGATCTTTTAAATAATTATAAAGATATTCATAGACATGGATTGGTTTGAATCCTTCTGGGAGTTCTATGTTATTACGTGAACAATAAGAAGTATAAAAGCCATAACACTCATCATGAAAACATATCATTTCCTTAATTCCTTGCTTCTTAATGTTATCCAGTATAATTGGCGCTCTTTCTTTAATGACTGAATCTCTCGCATAATGATGATACATTAAATTACAAAAGTAGTCTCGACCACTCACATATTGTAAATTATCAAATAATTGACCTTGCATATTTTTATCATTAATTCTAGCTAAACCACATTTATTTAAAACGGGTTCATTTGGATCTATCTCTTTTAACCTAACTTGATCATGAGGAGTATAAGTATTAATTGTTCTTTCAAGGATGTGAGGATCGATTTTCAAGGAATTATATTTTTCCTGTAATTCTGTAATCAAATCAAAAGGATGAGAATTATAAGGACAATATTCATCGCAAGCGAAACAAGTAACACAATCTGATAACACATGTGAATCTTCTCTATTTATCATTTTGCTTATTTCTGTTCGAGCATCTTCAACGTTTTCAAATTCAATCCATTGACACCGTGTCAAACAATCAATATTTTCACACTTAACACAATTAGTTTTATCAAACATAATAATTCCTATTAGAATTAATTCTAAATATTTTAAATTTCTATGATAATAATTAATATATAGGTACTAATAATATTATTAAATTCAAAAAAAGATCTGATAGAAATCTTAGATAAATTAGATATTGATATAAATAAATAGAGACAATAAAAAAAATATAAATTTGATTTTAATTTTTTTAATTTTTTAATAATCTAATTCTTCTCCTAAAGCAAGCCTACATAAATCGCTTAACAAATAAGACTTCAATCCTTTTCCCTCCACCTTAGATCCCAACGTTTCTTTACACTGTGGGCAAGTAAAAATACATACTTCCGCGCCATGATCAAGCATATCTTTAATATTTCTATTTTGAGTAGGTTCTACTAAATTAGCCTTTCCGAGTGCTGCAAATCCAGCAGAACAACATAAAGCATTTTCCCTATCATATTCTCTAGAAACGCGTTCAACTCCAATTAAATCACAGATTTTATCTACCCATTTATCTGTTTCGGGTATAAAACGATTAGAACAAGATCTCTGATAAGCCATTTTCATACCAAGCTTCTTTATCTCTGCTTCGTGATCTTTTAAATAATTATAAAGATATTCGTAAATATGAATTGGCTTAAAATCTTTTGGAAGTTCAATGTTATTACGGGGACAATAAGACGCATAAAATCCATAACATTCCTCATGAAAACATATCATTTCTTTAATACCTTGCTTTCTAATATTATCTATTATTATTGGAGCTCTTTCTCTGATTACAGAATCCTTGGCAAGGTGATGATATAACAAATTACAAAAATAAGAGAGTCCGCTAACATATTGCAAATTTTCAAATAATGGCCCCTCCATATTTTTAGCATTCTGTTTTGGGAAAGCACATTTATTTAAAACTGGTTTTTCAGGATCGATTTCTTTTAATCTTAATTGATCATGAGGTTTAAAATTGCGAATTACAGTCTCTAACATTTTTGGATGTATATTATAACTGTTGTATTTTTCTTGTAATTCTGTTATTAAATCAAATGGATGTGAATCATATGGACAATATTCATCACAGGCAAAACATGTAACGCATTCCTTTAGGACGAATGAATCCACTCCGTTATTCATTTTTTCCTTTTCAATTCTAGCAGTCTCCTTATCAATTTCTATCCATTGACACCGTGTTAAACAATCAATATTTTCACATTCAGAACAATGAGATTTATCAAACATATTTTTATCACTTTTTGGCTTTTATTCTTTAATTCTTTAATTAAAAAGACTTATGATTGAGAAATTTAGAAAATTTATTTAATTTTATTAAAATTGGCTTTTAAAAATTTAAATTGCTACTTAAACCACTTACCTGTAAATTTTGAAAAAAAAGAAAAAATAAATTATTTTTATGATTAGTTAGAATATTAAAAGACCTGCTCCATTGCCAAAAAGCATCAGAAATCCAAGAAAGATAGATGCTGTTAATGACATTACGACTAATAAAGTATTAATGCTTGGTCCTGCAGTGTCTTTAAATGGATCTCCAACTGTATCCCCTGTAATAGAGGCTTTATGCGCCTTAGTACCTTTACCTCCAAGGTTACCATCCTCAATCCATTTCTTTGCATTGTCCCACGACCCTCCTGCATTCGACATAAAGATAGCGAAGACAAAACCTGAGAGAATAGCGCCCGTTAAGAATGCCCCTAACCCTGCTACACCAAATAAGATCCCAACTGAAATCGGGATAGCAATTGCAATTATACTTGGAAATATAAGTTCTTTTAAAGCACCTTTAGTCGCGATTGCGATACATTTATTATAATCTGCTGGTTCTTCACCTGTTAATATCTTCGGATTTTCTTCAAATTGTCGTCTAATTTCATCAACCATTTTAGCAGCATTTCTTTGAACTGCGAGAACTAATAACGCAGAATATAATGCAGGTACAACTACTCCAATAAATGCCCCAATTAACACATTTACTTTAAGTAAATCCACTATATCTAATGTACCTGCTTGAATATTGTTTGCTTCAGTTGCGAAAGAGAACATTAGAGCCAGTACAGTTAGATTTGCAGCCCCAATAGCAAATCCCTTAGTTATAGCTTTTGCTGTATTTCCCGCTGAATCTAATTTATCTGCAGTTCGAATAACATCTTCTCCTAAATCACCCTGTTCTGCAATACCTCGAGCGTTATCTACAATTGGTCCATAGGCATCATTAGAGACAATAGTTCCAACAATTGCAAGCATTCCAACAGCAGCCATTGCTACTCCAAATACTCCACCCAATAAATAAGCTGCTGCCATAGCAATTACAATACCAATAGCAGGGGGAACAACACTTAATAAACCATAAGAAAATCCACTAAGAATGACTACTGCATCACCTTCTTGCGCTGATTCTGCGATTGTTCTTGTTGGTTTCTTGTTATCACTAGTAAAGTAATCACTTGTAAACCCTATAACAAGACCGCTAAGTAATCCAATCACTACAGCAAAATAAAGCTTCCATAAGAATATCATCTCGTCATTACTTAATCCCAATGTCATAACTGCGGTAATCATCGCAGCTAGACCTCCAAAGACAATTGTAGCTAAATATGTTCCTAAATTTAATAATTTGCCAGGATCTTCTCCCTTTTTAATTTTAATTAAGTAAATGCAAATCAGAGAAGCTATTAAACCAACACCGCTTAAAACAACAGGGAATATTACAAAAGTATATCTAATAGCATCAGACATAGTTCCCCATATTGTACCTATGATAGACAAGGTTGCGGCTAACATCATAGCAGCTACAATAGACGCCACATATGAATCAAATAAATCACTTCCCATCCCAGCAATATCACCTACATTATCACCCACATTATCAGCAATAGTTGCTGGATTTCGAGGATCATCTTCAGGAAGGTTATATTCTGCTTTGCCCACCAAGTCAGCACCAACATCCGCTGTTTTAGTGTAAATACCGCCTCCTGCTTTCATAAAAAGGGCCACACTACTGGCACCAAAACTAAAGCCTAAAACAATCATAGGATCTGGAATAATCCAATATAAAACAGAAATACCAATTAAAGCTACGCCAACCACTGCTAAACCCATGACTGAACCACCAAAAAAAGCGATATCGAAACCTTTCTTGATGCTAACTGTACAACCTTGAGCAGAGCGTGTATTTGTTTTTACACCAGTCATCATTCCTAAATACCCAGCCATCATTGATCCAATAGAACCTATAACGTAAGCCATCATTTGTTCCCAATTTAAAGCACCAGGCACTAATCTCTTATATGTAGTACTATTTTCAAATGGAGAAGGTAAAAATAGCAGTGCTACTGCTAGTACGACCACAAAAATGCCTAATACTCTATATTGAACTTTAATGAATGTTTTGGATCCCTTTTCAATATAACCTGATACTTCA
>CAYNEU010000415.1:0-2963 GCA_964396275.1 uncultured archaeon
TAAACTGTATACCTCATCAAATTTTTTCCCCAAATTCGATCTAGATAATGAAACTTTTACGATTTCCCCACTCTGGATTATCTTGAAAGATATAAACTCATTAGTATGTTCATTTACATCATCCATATCTCTTAAAAAGTAATAAACTTAGATTTGTATTAAATCTATTATTTTTCTTATATTTAATTAATTTTAAAATTCGACGTAATTCTTAAGAATGAAAAGAAGTCAAATTTATCGTTATTACAGTGAGTACATAACGAGCCGTTTAAATAACACTGAAACACTATTATTATTTGTCTAAAAAAAGAGGTGAAAAATTTGCCAAAAAGAATATTAAGAGTTAATATGAATAATTTAGAAGCTAAATTTGAAGATCTACCCGGAGATTACATTGCTTTAGGTGGTCGTGGTATGACTTCAACCATAGTAGCTAAAGAAGTCCCACCAACTTGCCATCCATTAGGAATTCATAATAAATTAGTACTTGCTCCTGGGATAGTCACCGGTACTGCTGCTCCATCAAGTGGAAGAATTTCTGTAGGAGGAAAGTCTCCTTTAACAGGAGGGATCAAAGAAGCTAATGCAGGGACTCCATTTTCTCAAATGTTAGCTAGAATGCGTATAGGAGCGATAATTGTTGAAGGGAAACATGAAGGGGATAATTACTATCTTCTAAAAGTGACTATGGACGGTGGAAAATTTATAAATGCTAATAAATGGTCTGGAAAAGGACTCTATGGGGTTTATAAAGATCTTTTTAAAGAATTTGGTAACAAAGTCGGGATATGTGGTGTAGGAATAGCCGCTGAACTATTAGGTGGTAATTCAGGGGTTTGTTTTGCCGATCCTGAAGGATTACCCAGTAGATATTCAGGGAGAGGTGGTTTAGGGGCTGTTATGGCATCTAAGGGTTTGAAATTTATAGTAGTTGACGAAACGGGTGCTCCAGGAGTAGAGATTGCGAACCAAGAAGTATTCAAAGCGGGTATTACAAAATTAAGAGATGCGCTGACATCTCATGACGTTACTAAACCAGGAGGAGCGCTCAATTCGTATGGTACAGCCGTATTAGTGAATATTATTAATGAAGCAGGAGGTTTACCTCAACGAAATTTTTCTTATGGACAAGATGAGCGAGCCGAGAAAGTCTCTGGTGAGGTAAAAGCTGAGGAAATAAAAAAACGAGGAGGAACGCGCCCTCATTTTTGTAATCCTGGTTGTATTATACAATGTTCAGAAGTGTGGACAAAACCAAATGGAAAGGACCCTGTTGGTGTACTTGAATATGAAAGTGTCTGGGCTCTTGGACCTAATAGTGGTATCTACGATTTAGATGATATTGGTGAATTAAATAGAGCTTGTAATGATTTAGGAATGGATACAATTGAAGCAGGAGGGACATTAGGTGTAGCAATGGACGGTGGATTAATTGAATTTGGAGATGCTAAAGGAGCTTTAAAACTCATGGAGGAAGTCCGTCATAAAACACCTACAGGAAGAATAATAGCTCAAGGTACGGAAATCACGGGTAAAGTTTTAGGAGTAACAAGGATACCTACTGTAAAAGGTCAATCATTGCCAGCTTATGATCCTCGGGCAATAAAGGGTATTGGAGTTACCTATGCTACGACACCTATGGGCGCTGACCACACAGCGGGTTATGCGATTGCTCCAGAAATTCTAGGAGTTGGAGGAACGTTTGATCCATTAGATCCAAAGAAAGCTGAAGTTTCACGTAATTTACAATTAGCCACCGCAGCTGTTGATGCCTCAGGATACTGTCTTTTCATTGCATTTGCGATACTTGATATTCCTGAAGGTTTACAAGGTGTTGTCGAATCATTAAATGGTGTATTAGGAACAAATCTAACAGTTGCTGATGTTGCACCAATCGGGAAATCAATTATTGACACGGAACTTGAGTTCAATAGAAAAGCAGGATTTACAGCAATAGATGATAGACTTCCAGAGTTTTTTATAGAAGAAAAGCTTCCACCGCATAATACTGTATTCGATGTACCAGATGCAGATTTAGATAGTGTGTTTTAATTAGCAAAATGGGTAAAAAATGCCAATTGATTTAAAATTATTCGGAGACTTACGAAAAAAAGCAGATCCAAAAGTATCAGGAACATTACCATTACGATTAAAAATCGATGATTCCGGAATAACATGGGTAATAGATATATTTAGAAAGTATATGATTGAAGATAATGAGGTTAGCCATATTTTTGTAAATGGAATATATGCGGGACTTAAAAAAAAAGTTATAAATGGAGATAAAGTTTCGTTATTTCCTCGGAATATGGGGCTATTATACAAATGGTATTTTAAACGAGAAGAGGATGAATAGTAAGAGTATTACAGTTACTATTAAATTCTTTGCAACTCTAAGGCAATATGGTCCAGAAAAAGAAGTATTATCAATTCCAGAAAACAGTCAGATTATACTGCTATTCGATAAATATAATATTCCAAAGGATGAGAGAAGGGCTATAATTTTGGTTAATGGTCGTCCACATAAAGATCTCAAAACTATTCTAAAAGATGGAGATTTAATTTCAATCTTTCCTCCCATAGGTGGTGGTTAAATCCCCCCAAAAACTAAATTTCTTTTTTTTATATTCTTTTTTTATAAAATATGAATTTCTTTACAATTTCTTTGTTGTGAATTTAATTTCCTACAGAAATGCTAATTTTTATATAATAAACTACCCACTATGTTTATTTATTAGACTACAAATAGTTTATAAATGCAAAGTAATATTACGTATTCGTTCTAAAATAATGAACATATTTGTCTAACTTATAAAATATTAAATTAAAAATAAAATTGAGATCATGATAATACTTAATAAATGAAGTATTCATTCATAAAACATTTTTAAGATATATAATAACAAAGAGAATTACTAATTATGACATCTTCTAAAGAAAAATTAAACTTAGATATTTCTGAA
>CAYNEU010000416.1:0-2078 GCA_964396275.1 uncultured archaeon
TAATATGAACAGAATAATATTTAAAAAAAAAGATGGAGACCTTATTATCTATTTTCTTCCTTCTCGTGGTGGAGCATTAGAACAATCCCTAGCACGAGCATAGCTGAATCATCATCTAAATCGGGCGACATTTTTACTCCATAAGTCCCCTTTAGTAAACTTTTAAATAGTTTTTTACGAATTTCAGCAACCTCTTTATTATCTTTTAGGATTTTAAATTTTAAGGTAAAAATATTCCCCTTCATCGTAAAAACCTTGTTCTCATTCGGATCCTCAAACCAGTAACTTGGTTTTACCGCAACAAGTTTTCTTTTTAATTTGCCTATATATTTATCCTCATCTTGCTCCCCACCTTTATAGAAAGTATAAGCAGAACGCATTGAAATTACTTTTTCATGAACAGTTAATACAGGATTCTCATCAAGATCTCTTATTCGGTATGTGTTGCCAATCTTTATTATTTTTCCTGCGAATGTACCAATAACTTCTTTATTTAAGTTCATTATTTTACCTTTATCCTTTAAAGATATCATTTTTTCTTGAAGCATAAATTCTCTAGTTTTTTGTAGCGACATTTTTTTTGACTTTTTATTTATTTAATTTGTATAATAATTTTAGTACTACTTTAGGCTTAAAAATTTATTTAATATTATCTATTAAATTTCATGAGTAAAAAATCATTAAGGAAAAATACAAATAAGAGAATTGAATACATTTATTCAATATAAAAAGAAAAAAATAAAATTTCTATGTCATTGCTTTTTAATTCAGAAGGCTATTTCTGTGAAGGCGAAGTGGAGAAGGAATGGAAGTTCAAAATGAAATTTGGAAGGATATTATTAACAAAACAAGAATTATCCCTTTTTAAAAAATCAAATATAAGTTTAACAGAAATAGATACTATAATTGATAAATTCGCTGATGGTTTTAAGATTCCCTTATTAAAAATTAATAAAGTATCTAATATAAAAATAGGAAAAATCTATGTTGTAAGTATTGAAACTACGGATGGTTTTTTATTTTCTATTACGATGGCAGATAATAAGAGTTCTGGGAAGAAGAGTAGTATGGAATTAAGTGAATTAATAAATGGGAATCTATTAAGAAATATGTAAAAAAAATTGGTTTAAAAAAGTTAAATTAAAAAAAGTATTAAAATAATGGACGCCTAACTGTCTAACCTTTAATTGATTTTCCTTCTTCGATTTTAGCTATATCTTTTTCTTGCAATTCACGTCTCTGAACTTTACCTGTCATGCTAACTGGCATCTTTCTGACAAATTCAACATATTTTGGACTTTTCCATTTTGCCATGTTTTCTCTTGCCCATTCTTTCAATTTTTCACTTGTTATATCACGATCAGCTTTAAACCCTTTCTTAAGGGTAACCCAAGCTTTTACAGCTTCCCCTGTCATTTCATCAGGTATGCTAGCAACAGCAACCTCATCAACCATTTCATGATGCCCTAAAAGCTCTTCAACTTCTTTTGGAAATACAGAATGTCCTGAAACCTTAATTAAAGACTTTTTACGATCTCTAATCTCTACCCATCCATGTTCGTCCATGAATCCAATATCACCTGTTAGCAGCCAGCGTTTACCACCCCACATCTTTAAATTATCTTCTTGCACTTTTTGCTCTCCTAGATATCCTAACATGATATGTGGACCTGCACAACAAATTTCTCCTGTGTTTTCAATACCAAAACCTCCTCTTTCTTTAGTTCCATCAGCGATAGGACCTGCTTCAAAGTTATCAGAAGGAAATATAGCCCAATCTGCGCCTGGAATTGGTAATCCTAATTTTCCAGATTTGGTTGGGCCCCAAAAAGGAGCTACGCTCTGTATAGGCGAAGTCTCCGTTAATCCATAACCAGAACGTATAGGACAAAAAATAGATTCGAAAGGATCCTTTACGTAAGAATGTAGTGGTCCTGCTCCCTGTGTGGCATATTTCAGTTTCTTCCAAAAATCATATTTGTTTTTAAATTCATCAACACCCATTTCCTCAACAAAATCAGTTAACCGTTTAAATAACATTTCAACTCCTGTATATATTATCCCTTCATGAGCATCGA
>CAYNEU010000417.1:0-2624 GCA_964396275.1 uncultured archaeon
ACCAACTAAAATGAATGAACTATAGAATACTAATAATTGATTATCAAAGACTATCTTTCTTTTAATAAATCCAAGGTTGAGTGTAAAGGTAGAAAAAACATAGGGTGTAAGTATTCCATAGATTAATAGTGGTTGAAAATATCGTATAAATGGTTTACTAAAGAACAAAAAGAACGCCATAACTAAGATAGAAAAGAATGTAATCTCTATAATCCCTGCTTTTTTAAGCCTGAAGAAGATGTAAATTAAACTTATGATAGCAATAATTATTAGTCTAACGTACAATGGCAAAACATCTTCACCAAGTTCATTCCATAGGATATAAACATAAAAATAATTATTTATATAAAAGACTGGTGAAATAAGGAAAACAAAAACAATTGGTACTGTGCAAATTAAAAACTTTTTCATCTCTTCCCAATCTTTTTCAATTAAAAACTTGAGAAAGAAAAATCCTATAATCGGTAGTGTATAAAATTTTTGGACAGCAGAAAACGCTAGAAAAATATAAAATAAATATCTGCTCCACTCTTCTTTTCTAGGGTAAAAATATAAAGCTAAAAAGAAAAATATAAAAAAAAAAGAATCAGTTATGTGATAACCACAATTCTCTAAACTAAATACATTATTTAGAAAGAAAAAAGGATTTACTAAGAATAATCCATAAACATACTCCAAATTAGAGATATTAAAGCTTTTTAATACAAAGTAAAACAAAATTATAGTAACTATTTCTAAAAGAAAAGCCCAAAAGGCAAAAATTTCAACCAGTCCAAATGAGATTACTCTAAAAACGCCTAATAATGATATAGTAAATGGAGGATAATGATAACCACCTTTAAAATTAATGCCTACATCTCCCCAACTTCTTAATGGGTTTATTGTATGAGTATAGTAATAAAAAGCAAGCATAAAAAGTCTAATAAGAACTCCGGCAGCAATTAAAATTATTACTTTATGATCTAAAATCTTTTCTATAAAAGAGGGATTTTTTGTATAGTTTTGATTATTCATTTTTTATAACCCTTCTAACAGATATTATATTTAAATTTTTTAATAGAACTTATTTAAAAAAAGCATTAATTTTTGTAGTAATATACTCAATTTCCTCATCTAACAAAAATGGATGCATTGGGAGGCTGATCAACTCATTTGCATATTGTTTTGTTCTTTTATTATCAAAATGCTCAAGATGCTTAAATGGTTTTGTTTTTTCAATAGGGATTGGATAATGAATAATATTAGGTACATTATTTTTATTTAAGTAAGTCTGGAGACTATCTCGTTCTTTTACCCTAATAGCGTAAATATGATAAATTTGCTTGTTAATATAAGGCGCTGTTTTAGGTGTTATGACCTCACTATTATCTTCTAATAATTTATCGTATTTTTTTGCTCTCTCTATCCTCATATCGTTCCATTTATCTAAGTGTTTTAATTTTTCGTCTACTATAATTGCTTGAATTGTATCTAACCTATTATTCCAACCTTTATAATCATAATGGTATTTTACCGATGATCCATAATTTCTTAAAGATTTGGTCTTTTCATATAATTCCTCGTTATTTGTAGTAATAACACCAGCATCTCCCGCAGCACCTAGATTTTTACCGGGATATAAGGAAAAAGCTGAAATATCTCCAATTCCTCCAACTTTTTTATTTAAAACCATTGCTCCATGAGCTTGAGAAGAATCTTCTAAAATAAAGCAATTATATCCCTCTGCAATCTCAAGAATTCGTTTCATATTGGAGGGATGCCCGTATAGATGAACTGGAATGATTACACAAGATTTCCATCTCTTTCTATTTTTCTTTAAGTATGACTCTAGAAGTTCTACATCAATTTGATAATATTCATCGCAATCTATAAGAATCAAATCATAAGTTATATCGCTAAGGTATGTAATAGGTAATGCAGTTGCTACAAAAGTATTAGCAGGAATAATTACACCGCAAGGAGATTTACTTTCAAATGCGGCCAAAGATAATTTTAATGCATCAGTTCCATTTGAAACTCCTACAGCATATTTTGTTCCACAATAATGAGCAAAATTTTCTTCAAATTCCCCTATAGCTTTTCCACCAATGAAATCAGATTTCTTAAAAAGCGCATCTAATCTTGGAGTGATATCATCCTTTATGACATCCCATTGTTTTGATAGATTATTAAACATTATATCCATATAGCTATCCCTCTAATATTTTTAAAGTCTCTAATGTTAATTTTTTTTGTTTAAGCAAATCTTCATTGCTAAATGAAAAAAAAGCATTAATTGAATTTTTTAATGGTTCTTGATATGCACTACATGGATAACTCAAGTTTCCTGAATAGATTGGAAAACTTATATTAGCTGAATCTTCGTACTGTAAAAACCTTTTATAATCGTCCCAAACTACAAAATATTTATCAAATTCAAAAATACATTCTCTCACTTTTTTTCTGTAATGCCAACTAGCATTAATACTAGCAATAAATTCATTGTACTCTATTAATCCTAAAGTACTATCATCTTGTTTAGATTTTTTATTCCTTTTATAATCAGTCCATCCTATCTTTATAGGTTCTTCTGAAAAAAGATACTGAATAATTGATATATCATGAGATGCTAAATCCCAGCGAGC
>CAYNEU010000418.1:0-6630 GCA_964396275.1 uncultured archaeon
TGTGAAAATAATCAAGAAATCTATGATACAAATCTTCAAGCATTTAAAATTGCTGAAGATCCTCGTGTATTTCTACCCGCAATAGTTGCTTATGATGGTTATATACTAAGCCATACAATGATGCCTGTTAAATTAGAAAATCAGGAGAAAATTGATGAATTTTTACCACCTCTTAAACACCATATTAATTTATCTGACATATCACATGTAAAAGGAATTGATCCAGTAACCACACCTCATATTGTTAAACGAGCAGAAGGAACAGCTCCCGGTTATTATGAATATAGATATGCCCTTCAAAAATCATTAGAGAATTCAATTGATATCATTAAAGAGGTTCATGATGAATTTGCTAGAAAATTTGGGAGATCTTATGGAAATGGGATATATAAAACAGTTCAAACTCAAGATGCTGATACAATCATTTTTGCTATGGGATCAGTTGCATCTCAAGCTCGAGTTGCAATAAAAAAACTGAGAGCAGAAGGATTAAAGATTGGAATAGTAAGTCTTAAACTATTTAGACCATATCCATGGGACGAATTGAGGGAATTTTTTAAGAATAAAGAAAACATCATAGTATTTGATAGAGATATTGGATATGGATATGAGGGAGTCTTATCTTATGAATTAAAATCTGCGCTTTATGGTATTAAAAATCCTCCAAGAATCAAGGGATTCATTGTTGGTTTAGGTGGTAGAGATGTAAAAACAGAGCATATAATTAATGGGGTTCATAAAGCTTTGGATGAATTCAAAAAAGGAATTTGTACTAATAAAACTGATTTTTTAGGATTAAACTTAGAGGAATTAAGAGATTATGACGAATCAACATATTTTAGAGGAGGATGAGATGATATGGTGAGTGTTATGGATCTTCCCGAAGAAGAATTTATTTTTCCAGGCACTCGTGCTTGTGCGGGTTGCGGGATGGCGTTAATCTATAGAATTGCACTTAAAGCTTTAGGACCTAAAACAATTATAACTGTCCCAGCATCTTGTCTAACAGTATTACATGGGATGCAAGGATTTTGCTCCACGAAAATTTCTGTTTATCACACACCGTTCGCGACAACAGGAGCTTCAGCATCTGGAATATTAGCTTCATTAGAAGATAAAGGTTTGGCAGATGAAATTACGGTTCTTGCTTTTGCAGGCGATGGTGGTACAACAGATATAGGTATACAAGCTCTAAGTGGTGCGGCAGAAAGAGAAACTAATTTTATTTATGCATGTTATGATAATGAAGCGTATATGAACACAGGAGTTCAAAGAAGTGGATCAACCCCACTAGGAGTTCAAACGACAACGACTCCTGAAGGAAAATTAGGGCATAAAAAAAACATGCCGAAAATATTAGAAGCCCATGGAATTCCCTATGTAGCTACAGGTAATGCCGCATACCCACTTGATTTATTTGAGAAATTTAGAAGAGCTAAAGATATAAAGGGATCAAAGTATATTCATATTCTATCACCTTGTCCTCCCGGTTGGGGATATGAACCAAAAGGTACTATTTTAATTGGAAGATTAGCAAATGAAACGGGATTTTGGCCTCTCTATGAAGTTGTTAATGGATTATTTGAATTATCAAAATCAAGTAAAAGATATTTAGACTCATCAAAGCGGAAACCCATATCGGAATATTTGAAAGTACAAAAAAGATTTAAATCTATTGATGAAAAGACAGTAAAAATATATGAAACTTATATCTCTAATATGTGGAAAGAAATACAAAAAAGACTTAAAACGACTTAAACCTAAAAAGATTTATCAATACTAAATCTATATTTTTCTGAGTTTTTGTATAAGTTATTTTTAGAAAAAAATAAAAACTTATTTTAGATAAGATAATAAGATAAATAATGCTGAGAACATTCATATATGATGACTCTAAATCTCAATGGATTGAAGAAGAAAATCGTCTCTTATCGTATGATATCTTTGCAATTTTGGATGAAGAAAAAGAAATCATCTATCTTTGGAGTGGCTCAAAAAGTAATAAAGCTAAATTTCGGAAAGGATATAGTCAAATTAAAGAATTCGTATCTACCTTCCCCGCTTTAAAAATCCAGATTGTTATGGCAAAAAAGAATTTTCCCGATGAGATACAAAATAAGCTTGAAACATTATTAGAATCTATAAAATTGGGAAAGGATAGAATTTTGAGATTTAGCAGATTTATAACAATACGTATTTACAGCATTTCAATAATTACTATCATAATTTTGCCTATTTTATCTTTTTTAAATTTAATTACATCTTTATTTTGGACAGTATATAATGAAAACTATCAAGTAACTAATACAATATACAATATTTGGATTAATAATTCAAAAATTTTAACAATTATTTCACTCATTTTCTTTTCTATTAACATAGTATTAGGAGTAGTTGAAAATGAAAGTCAAGTTATTATATTTTCTTTAATTGGAGTAATCATTTCTGTTGGATTAATAATATATTTAAACCAAGGGATTTTTTTATTTTTATTCCAAGCAGGATCAACCTTAACTAATTATTTAATCTCACAAAAAGATCTTATCATCTTCTTACTACTAAATTTAAGTGCAATACTGGTTTTTGAAATTCCAAATATATATAAACTAATATCTTTTTTCAAAACCTATAGAAAATTCATTTTTTAGCTGAAAAAAGTGTGGAAGTAGCAAAGCTTCTTACTAGAATAGATAAGGAAGATCTCAGAATACTTATGGCAATTGAAATTGGAATGAAGAGATCAGAATTTGTAACAGTAAATAATATTAAATTTTATTCAAGGTATAAGATGGAAGAGACTCTCTTTCGGCTGAAAAAGGTTCATAAACTTGGTTTAATAATTAGAGATTCCTCCAAGCATGAAATTGCTTACACACTTAATTCTAAGGCATATGATTTACTTGCTTTACATGCCTTAGTTGAAAAAAATATTATTAGTCAATTGGGGCCTCTAATAGGTAAAGGCAAAGAATCAGATGTATATGGTTGTATGGATGATAATGAAAATGTGTATGCTGCTAAATTTTATCGTATGGGGAGAACAAGCTTTAAAAATATCAAACAATTAAGAGACATTATTGGAGAAAGAGGACACCTCTCTTGGCTTTATGTAAATAGACTTGCTGCTAAAAAAGAGTATGAAGCTCTTGAGAAAATATATGAACTCAAATTGAATACTCCAAAACCAATAGGATATAACAGACATATAATTATTATGTCATATTTGAGAGGAAAAGAATTAATTTACATAAAAAATATTAAAAATCCTTTGAAAATTTTCAAAAGAATTATAAAACAACTTAAAATAATCTATAAAAAAGCAAAAATGATACATGGAGATTTAGGGGAATTTAATATTGTTTTGGATGAAAAAGGAACCATTCTGATAATTGATTGGTTGCAATGGGTATCAACAGACCATCCTAATGCTAATTCACTTTTAGAAAGAGATATTGAAAATGTCTGTAACTATTTTCAAAAAAAATTTAATATTGAAAGTAATATAGATGAAATAATTAGTTCTTTTTATAAAAACTGAATTTAATTTAATTAATCTTTTACTAGCTTTCCTTGAATTATAAAATCTTCTAAATATTCTTTTTCTATTACTTCCATTTCTTTAATCTTGGGTTTTAATATTTTTAATAATAGTTCCAATTCTAATTTTTTCTTTAATATTGAAAAATTATAATCAGCATTATTTTTACTTACCCTAAACGATTCTGTGATTCCAATTTGAATATGAGGTAAATTTTGGAAAGAAGTAAGTGAAAAAATTGAATCGAAGATATTTTCTCTGAAAGGTAAATATTCCATATCTGAAAGTATTAAATTTAAAGCATAATTTTTATGATTAGAATTAAAAATCTTGGATTTGAATCTCAATAACATACTCCAAGAGATATCTACTGCTACATAATTACAGTTTCTTTCTCCTTGCTTCTTTATTGATTTTGTAATATATTCAAAAAATAAACCAGTACCACAACCCATATCTAAAATAATTTTTCCATGTGCTCCGTAATTTTCTAATATAATTTCGTATTTTTCTTCTTGTATTGCCTTATATCTTTTGTCATAAAAATGTGATGATGAGTTGTATTTTTCGATTATACTTTTCTTTTTATTTTGATTTTTAGAGTGTTCTTCCAATGATGATAACCTAATAAATTTTAGCTCTTGTTTTTAATGTCGTAAGGTTTTAATTCAAAAAATTCTATCTTTAAATTATCTGTTTAATATATATTATAATAATTGTTTTAATATAAGAATTAAAAATGTCAAGTAAAAATAATAATCAACAGAGATCTAAAAATCCTTTACAAATATTACAAAATAGTCAGGGTTCTATAATTTTGCTTAGATTAAAAGATGGGACAGAATATAGGGGCTTATTAAAGGAAATTGACGCTTACATGAACATGATTTTAGAAGACGCAACTGAACTTTTAGAAGGGACGCCTGTGGCTAAATACAACGAGATATTTATTCGGGGTAATAATCTCTTATTTATTAAGCCAGATGCATCTCAAATTACATAGATATTATAGGTAAATTTTGTTAGCTATCCCTTATATTTAACATTAGAACTTCTGAACTAGTGAATTTATGATCTAGAATAGTTTTTTTAACCCAATAATTTTGGAATTACATCATTATTTCTTATTATTGCATAAGATGCCGGATTTGATTCTCGATAGTTTGCTGATGAAAATATAGATAGCAATCTATTATTAAAAAACCATCGATATCCCTCAGGAAAACATTCATGTGCTCTAATTAGGTATTTAAGATCGTTATATTTCATAAAATTCTCAAAAACATCATCTCCAAAAAATCTAATCCCTGGACCTCTAAAACTGTCGGAAAAACCTTCTAAGCCAGATTTAGGATCATTCCACATGATTTGATAAATCCCTTGTTCATTTGAATTGTATATTTCTCTAAAATTCTTGCATTTTTGACCTTGTAGTTTCTTTAAAATATCATTATCTTCTGGAATCCCTCCATGTAAACATAAAACTTCTCTATTAATTAATGCACATATCGGTAATACATTATAAATACTTAAAATTTCACTGAATTTGCTGTGATCATCGAATCTTGAAATAAAATCTTGAAAGAAACCGTAGTATTCATTTATTTCTAGAGTTTCATGATTTCCTCTTAATAAATAATATTTTAAAGGGTAAAGAATCTTCAATGCTAAAATGATTAATAAACATTCAAATTGCTTTGGTCCACGATCGACAATATCTCCTAAAAAGATAACTACTTTCGGGTTATTATGATTAATAATTTCAATTATTCTCGTTAATGTGTCCAAATTTCCATGAATATCCCCTATTACATAAACTTCTTCATTAATTTCTTTAAAACTAAACTCTAAGAGTAAATTTTCTTGTTCTAAAATATTTTTAACTGTCTTTAAAATATTTGAAATAATATCAAATTTTAGAGAAGAGATTTTCTGAGGTTGGTTTATTAAATCATATAAAACTGAATTTTCAATTAAATTCAAAATTGATCTAATTGTTTTCCTTTAATTATCTTATTAATAACTCTATTATTTTTATTATAGTTTCTTTTATTTTTATAAATAAAGGAATTTAAAATATATAGTTAAATTTCAATGGACGATTTGTTAATGCAAAAGTTAGTAAATCATATTGAGAGACACATTGAGAGTTTTGAAAATGAGAAATTTCTTGAAAAAGATAATAAACAGAATCTTGGAACAGTTTATACTCCAAACCAAGTTGTAGATTACATAGTGTCTAATATCTTTAGAATCTATTTTGAACAATTTGTTTCTACTAATAAAGAAACTAAAAATGAACTAAATTTAGAAGAAATTTTTCTTTCTATTATTAAAAACCAGGAAACTAAAGAGAAATTTATTGAAATAATTAAAAATGTAAGGATACTAGACCCTTCTTGTGGCTCTGGGAGATTTTTAGTATCTATAGCTGAGAAATTATATTGGGTTTATCGAATAATAGAGCCAAAATTATCTGATTTCGATATAAAAAAAGCAATAATAGAAAAAAATCTATACGGTATTGAAATTGAAAAATCAACTATTCTAATCTCAAAACTGCGATTGATAAAATGGCTTTTATCCACAAATAGCAACAACTTCACATTTCAAAATATTAATTTTAAAAGTATAAAAATCACAGATTTTAACCAAATCATTGAACTCTTAGATCTAAATTTTAATCTTTTTAACTTTGATTTTTTGTTAGAATTTAATTCTGATAAATTCGATATAATAATTGGAAATCCCCCTTATGTAGAAAATAAAAAGATTAAAGATTTTGAATTTAAGAAAAAATTAACTAAGCGATTTAATTCAGCTTATCGACTATTTGATCTTTCAATACTTTTTATTGAGAAATCTGTAGAATTGTTAGAAAATAATGGATATCTCTCATTTATTTTACCTAATAAATTCCTATCTGCAGATTATGGTATTAAAATTAGAGAATTATTATTAAATCAAACAGAAATTAAAGAAATCATAAATATATCCTCTTTACCAATATTTCAAAATGCCGCTTCATATCCTATTATTTTATCTTTAAAAAAAGCTAAGCAAAGTAAGGAACAAGATATAATTGTTAGAAT
>CAYNEU010000419.1:0-2693 GCA_964396275.1 uncultured archaeon
TAGAAGAATTTTATTTTTTTAATTTTTATTTTTGATTATTCCGATATTAACTTTTTTTAACGGCAAAACTCTTTAGAAATGCTTCATTATTAAACTTAAGCCATTATCGGATACTCAAGTCATCATCTTTTTTTATTCGAATGGAGAAAGCGAAAAAACTTGGAATTCTATGAAAGACTATTGAATATCTAGCAGAAAGGTTAGATTTGATGCTAAGAAAAAAAAATTAAATAGCCCAAAGCAATTATTAATTGCAGGGGATTTTATTTTCTTTTTCTAAATTTATCGTCCAATTTGATTCTGAACTTAAATGAAACATAGTTTACAATTTTCATCTGCTTCTAAGATATAACCTTATGTAATACTTTTAAGTGTTATCTTACCCTTTTAACGTAGTTTAAATATATTATAAGGTAAAAAGGATTTTATCATTGTATAAAGAAGGAGTCTTGAATGATTTGACTCCAAGATTTAAATTATCTAATAAAGTATTATAGTTTGATGAAAAAAGAAAAAAATTTACTGAATATTAATAGATTGATAAATTTAAATAAGGTTTTTCATACATACTCTTATAACAATATATACAAAATTTTGCAAAAAAAGAATAAAATTGTAGATTTGATAAATAAAATTTAATAAATGATTCATTATATTTAATAATTATAAAAAATTATTATTAAAAAAGAATATAATTATAAGAATGTGATATCATGGATATCGTTGATCTAAAAATATTGGAATTATTAAAAGAAAATAGCAGGATGTCATTTAACGACATTTCTCTAAATGTGGGTAAGACTGAGGCAACTATAAGAAGAAGAGTTAAAAAATTAACAGAAGATGGAATTATAAAAAGATTTACAATAGAATATACTGTTGATAATAAACCTCGTACAAGGGCTACTGTAAAAGTTGAGCCCGATTTCAAAGAAATTAAACGAATTTTAAAAGAATTATTAGAAATTGAAGAAATTACGGATATTTGGAGGCTTTCAGGGGACTGTGGGTTATTTATGAGAGTAGAAATTCCCTCAATTGAAAATTTCAATCCCTTAATTGAGGAAAAAATCTCTCAGATTAAGGGTTTGAAAATTGTTGAAACTTGCTTTATCACAGATGTAATTAAGTAATTTTCTTTGTAATATTATTTAATTTATCTTTTACTAAAAATTATTCAGGAGAATAGCTGAATTAAAAAGTTAGGTGTTTTTTGTTAGTTTCTTTTCTAAAAGTTTATCAATTATATCCATTCTTTTTTTAGTTTTCTTAAGGTCATGTTGAAGTTTTTTTGAACGCTTAACATACTCATCATCATTTAATTTTCCTGATGAGTGTTTTTTATCAATAAATTTCAATAAATCTTGAACTGAACTTAACTTTGTTTTTAAACCTTCCTTTTCATCTTTTAATTCATTTTTAGATCTACCTTTTGTTTTAGTATTAAATTTAGGAGGAGGTTTTAATTCACTTTCATCTTTTTTCAATCTTTCTGGTTTTGGTGGAAGAGCTGTTAAAGATGGCTCTTCTTGAAGATTATTATCCTCAATATCTTGTTTACTTATTTCTTCAGAACTATCTATAGGGAGATCTTCTGTTTGCTCATTAATATTAATCATTTGAGAAAATTCAGATACTTGCTTATTTTCTGAATTTTCAAATTCAAATATTTCATCATCTGAATTTATCGTCTCTTTTATCAATTTATCAACTGTTGATTTTATAGTATTAATTTGGTTTTGGAATATTTTTAATAATTCTACCAAGTCACTTTTTTTAGAAATCTTCATTGAAAAATCAAGATTTAGTGATCTGATATTAGCAGGAGTATAAGGCATAGATATTTCTTGTTGTTCTGTTAATTTTTGTGTACTTATGGATGTTTGAGGAATAGGAACGGGAACATCCTCATTTGCCCTCAATTCCATTCGAAAATCAGAGACAAGCCATTTAAAAATATTTTTTGCTAATTGGGGGTTGTCATTACATTGAAAACCTCCACCTATCTTATCTCTAAATAACTCATAACTTCCAATACAACAAACTCTTCCCTTTTCTGGTTCTGATACACAGATAAGAGGACATGAAAAGGGTTCAGATGTTTCATTTGAATCTGCGATAGAAAACGCACCACTTCCAATAATCGAAAGTGAAGATCCTGATCTATAACATAGGGTACCTATATCCGCAGTAATAGGATGTGGGATATTAAATACAGAAATTAAAGGTATATTTTCTATTCCTAAGTTAATCCGCTCATCTAATACTTGATCATTTTCAAAAATAATTCCAAATTGTTCTGATATTTCAGATAAATTACTCCCGCGACCTTTATCTCCGCCTGCATGAGATAATAACAGTAATCCTCCTCCAGAATTTTTAACCCAATTTACGATAGTGTTTATCTCAAAAGAAGAGATTCTGGCAAAATCTGGGCATACAAAAACAAGAATATCATATGGAGTTAATGATTCTTCTGTGATCGGTACTTCTAAATAATTGTAACAAATAAAATCATTTGAATTTAAATAATCTCGAAGTTCAGTAAGATTTTCATCAATTCTACCTCTCGGTTTGTGAGAAATATCAAATGCAGTATGATATGGCATGGTTGATCATCAAAATTGTATTTTTTTAATTTTAAGGTTAATCAATTTCTTGTTATTATTATGTAGTATTTTAATATTTCTATA
>CAYNEU010000420.1:0-7111 GCA_964396275.1 uncultured archaeon
TTCACCATTAACTTTTTTCTTTTACTTCTGTAAATGGACTCTTAGGAGCGAAGCGAATAAAAGCCTCTTCATCCTTTTTTACAATATAGGAAGGGGCATTAATTTTTTTCCCGCCAACTTGTATATGCCCATGGGTGATATATTGTCTTGCTTGATATACGGTACGTGCGTATCCTTTTTCATAAACAAGAGTTTGTAATCTTCTTTTTAATAAGTCTTCTACTGTAAGAAGCAGGACATCTTCAAACTCAGCTTCTGGTCCAATAATTCCCAATCGATTTAATTTACGAATTAATGTCTGCTGAACTTCTACAGCCTGCTCTTTAGATAATGATCTAGATTTTCGAGCGATATTACGCCAATTTCCCAGCATTGTACGCATTTTCCAAAATTCTCGTTTGTTTCTAAGTCCATATTTACCTAAAAATTCGAGTTCTTCTATGATTCGATCTTTTTGGTATGGATGTTTTGGTTTCTTAAATTTCTTCTTTAACCGTCTTGGATCTCCCATTTTTCACCCCTCTATTTTTGTTGTGCACCTTTTTTCCTTCGTACGACACCAATAACTAATCCATGACGACCAGTACTTCTAGTTCGTTGTCCACGAACTTTCAATTTTAAGTGATGTCGAACACCTTTATAGCTTTTAATTTTTTTCATTCTGTCAATGTCTCTTTTAACGGTAATTTCTAATTTATTTCCTATGATGTGAAGATCTTCACCAGTACGTAAATCTTTTGGTCGATTTACCATCCACTTAGGAACACCATTTTCAATAGGATTTAAGATAATTTCTTCGAGTCTATTCAAATCTTTTTCAGAAATTGCCCCTATTCTTAAATTTGGGTCGATTCCTGCCACTTTAGTGATGGCTTGAGCGATTCTTCTACCAATACCACTAATTTCTGTTAAACCATGTTCAACTTTAGCATTTCCATCTACTTGTGATCTTAATTTACGAAAAAACACCTTTTCACGGAAATTTTTAGGTCGAACCGCAGATATAGAACTCATATGAACTCATTCAATTAGTATTATATTTTCTTCTATGATTTAATGTTAGTAAATACAGAATTTAATATTAAATTTTTGGTTTTACTTAAGGATAAATTGCAGAATTAGCAAATTTCTTTAAATAAAATTACCTAGTAATTCGGTACTCTTACATTTTCTTCTTTTTTTGAATTAATGTGTTTATTACTTTTACTTTTTTTAGAACCCGCAATTTTTTGTAATAATGGTAAACCGGGTTTCACTTCCGCTATCGGCTTCGACTCAATTAAGTTGTTTTCAATCAATTTATTATAGAGGTTTTTTCCTTTTTCAGTTCTAATAAGTACAGTATTCCATCCAGAGGGAGACCCTATGGAACCAATTGAAATATCAGCCGATTCAGACGTTAAATCATAACAAATTTCGCAATCTTCTCGAGCTAAATGTGAGATTTCCTTAATTGGAATGTTCAATTCTTCTCCATTTTTCGTATATACAAAGAACTTTCCCTTATTGATATCCATTTTTTTAGCATTCTTAATATCTACATTCAATTTTTTACATATTTCCAAAAGAGATTCAAAAGAAAAGGATTCCATACAGAAGATTCCAATTTTATAATTAATAGAATTTAAGGAGGGGATTCCAATATTGTAAATCTCGGATTTTAGGATTGCTTGCATTTGACAAGGAACTCCTACTACCGCGATTTTTTTATTTTTAAGTTCATTTTTATTGAGTATTTGCAAGTTAGGATTGTTTACATATTTAGTTCCAGCTGTCGAAAGGAGTTCTTCCTTATTTTTTAATAAAACTGGTTCAGGTCGCCATAATGTATTACTCATTTTTGCTCCTAAAGCAAAGTCGATTTCATTTTTATCAAAAAGATAATGTAAACAAGTACTTGAAATTCCTCCATCTTGACATACTTCCGAAATTTCTTTTATTTTTGTTCTTGCTGAATAAGCTTCAAGAAAATATCCAATCGTCTCATATTCTTTAATCTTAGATGCTTTTTCTTGTGTCATATTTAAAATTTTCATAGGTAAAAAAGTTCTTGGACACACAAAATAACACAGTCCACAGTGAATACACTTATCTTCATCAATTTTCCCAAAACCATTATAAATATGAAGACAACTCACAGGGCATATTCCCGCACACAAACCACAACCAGAACAAATTTTAGAATCAAAAATAACTTTTACTGGTTCATATATAGGTTTTAATTTTGAAATTTGATCATTATTAATTTTTATTAAGTAATCTTTAAAGATGAATTTATTAGGAGTATTTTCATCTCCTTCAATTTCATCCACTATTTATTCAAGAATTATAAGTTTTTCATTTTTAAGTAATTCTAGTAAACTTAAAGTCTTGCTTAAATCAATAGAGTTACTTTCAGAAAATTGGGAAAGAGTCTTTAAATTATTTTTAGAATTATTTTTTAAAAAATCAAACAAGGAATATTTTAGCTTTTCTTCATCTAACATTCTATAAAGGATAGCATAATATTGAGATTCATCATATATTCCAGCTTTTAAAATATCTTGTTTAGCATCTATTAGTGCTCGAATTCTATATGAATCTAAAGCATCTGCTACATTTTTTAAAAATTCCCATGAAAATTTTTCTTCAAGACTCATAATCATTTTAAATTATCATAATTCTAAATTTTTCCGAAAACCCAAGCAAGGGGTTAGTTGCTTTTCAACTATGATTTTCTTGAAAAGTTCATTCTATTTCGGATTAAATTTTGGTAGAGGAGGGAGTGCATTAATTTTAGAGGAAATATCCTTAACTGAATCTATAAATTTTTCAACATCTGCAGCTGAACAGAAATATTGTTGAACTCGATCTTCAGAAATTCCTTCATATTTTAATAATTTCTTTAAAGTGAGTACATGTTCATATGTATTAATATTACCATTACCAAATTCACATTCTCCTTCTCTTCAAGAAATTATTGCAACACCATCAGCACCATTTAAAAAAGCTTCCATAATTAAATGTATTCCTATTCGTCCAGTGCATCTTACTCTAATGAGATGAAAATCTGTAGAGTATGATTTTCTTGTTGTACCGGTTAAATCTGCTGCAGAATATCCTCACTTATCACAACCAAAAGCAACTATTCTTCTAGAACTATTATCTTTTTTTATAGACATTCTTTTTAACCTCTAATTTGTTTATTCTTCAATACTCTCAGGAATTCTTTCTCTAGTTTCTAATTCAATGCTCCCAATACCCTTAAGTTCTTGAACGAATTGCTTATCTCGATAATATTTCAAGTCAATAGCTCTTGCTGGGCATGAAGATACGCACACCCCACAACCTTTACATTTTAAATCATTAACTTCAGCGATTTCACTTTTATTTACTTTTATTGCTTCATAGAAACACAGTTTCTCACACCTATGACATCCCATACATAGTGCTTCATTTACTTCAGCAATTATTAATTCTTGTTTTATAGTGTCATGAGATAAAATAGTAGATGCTTTACTTGCAGCAGCTAACGCTGAAGATACTGAATATGGAATATTTTTTGGTCCAGCAGCACATCCAGCAATGTAAATTCCCATATCTTTCGTTTCTTGTGGACTTAAGCATCCATGAATTTCTGAAAGGAACCCTCCTGGGCCTTTACTTAAGCCCATTACTTCAACCATTTCTTCAGTTCCCTTAGAAGGGATCATTCCTGTAGACAAGACAACTAGATCAGCATCAATCTTTACAATCTCACCAGTTAAAGACGAATATGCTCTGACTTTTAATTTATTAGTTTTACTATCCTCTATTATTTCGCCTACTTTTCCTCTTATCATTCGTATACCTGATTCTCTTATTTTTCTATAATATTCTTCATTTCCCTTGTCGGTTGTTCGAATGTCAATATAAAATAGAAAAACATCCATGTCGGGATATTCTTGTTTGAGTATTTGGGCATTCTTAAGTGCCACATTACAACAAACGAAGGAACAATATGGATTTGCATTAACATCTCTAGAACCTACACATTGAATCATCACTACGTTTTTTGGTGTTTCTCCATTGGAAATTCGGTAAACATGTCCTCCTGTAGGTCCAATAGGACTTAACAGTCTTTCTAACTCTATTTGTGTAATTACATCTGGATAAAATCCATAATTATATTCATTAGATTTCCATATTGGATACTCATCCCACCCAGTTGCAATAATTACTGCCCCTATATTGATATCGATATATTCCGTTTCTTGCTCAAAATTAATTGCTTCAGCAGGGCATATTCGTTCACAATTTTTGCAATCAATACATACACTTCTATCCATAACAGCTAACTTCGGTACTGCCTGGGGAAATGGAATATAGATTGCTCCTCTTTCACCAATACCTCTATCAAATTCACTAGGGACTTTAATAGGACATTTAGTTGTACATAATCCACATCCAGTACATTTGCTCTCGTCAACATACCGTGCATTCTTTCTAATCTTAGCCTTATAATTTCCTGGTATACCACTGAATTCTACAACATCACTATAGGTAAATAAATTTATATTTGGATGTTTTGATGCATTAACCATTATTGGTGCCAGAACTCATATTCCGCAATCATCCGTTGGATATATCCTATCTAATTGTGCCATTTTTCCTCCAATAGTTGCTTCTTTTTCAACTAAATAGACGGGAATTCCTTGGTTGGCTAAATCTAAGGCAGCATTCATTCCAGCAATTCCAGCACCCACAATTAAAACCGCTCTTTTTACAGGAATCTCTTTCCGAGGAATATTTTCTAATTCTCGTGCACGATTAATTCCAGCTTTAACCAATCTTATAGCCTTTTCTGTTGCTTTTTTCTTATCATCTCTATGGACAAAAGAACAGTGTTCTCTTAAATTAACCATTTGAAAATAATAAGGACTTAAACCTGCTTCAATTAAAACGGCTCTATAGGTAGGTTCATGAATTTTTGGAGTACATGCAGCGACTACTACTCTGTTTAGGTTTTGCTCTAAAATGTCATTCCTAATTGTGTTTTGTCCTGGATCGCTACATGTAAAGTCATTTGTTCTCGCAATAACAACATTTGGAAGGTTTTCAATAGCATCTTTTACAGCATCACAATCCACAGCCGCACCAATATTTACCCCTCATCTACACACGTAAACGCCAATTCTAACATTGGTCTGACTCTCAGACAATTAGTTCACCTTCTTGTAAAACTTCACCAAATTTTTTTTGTTAATTTAAAATATTGCATCAATTCTTATTGGTTTATGAAAATTATGGAATTAATTTATTTTTTCTGATTAGGCTTCAATAAGTGTTAATGTATATTTTCTTTTTTTTCATTTTTAGTCTTTAATTAATTCTTCTCGTGAATTTTTTATTGAAAAAATAATTATTTAATATTATGTTAGAGGCAGAAGAAAATAAGAAAGAGAATTTTGCAAAAGAGTTTATGGTTGAAGAAGGTTTAAAAGGAAAAGCAAGACGAATAAAAATAATGAAGATTATTGATATGGTGGGTTATGACAAAATAAAGATTAAAACCGCATTAGCACGTTCCACTATAGCAGATAGGATTCAGCATGAATAATATCAATTTTTATAATAATATTTTTGAATAAATTTCACATTTTAATTTAATAATAAAGAGGGACTTACTTTGCTTGATGTTGAGTTGTTCAGAAACAATATTGATAAAATAATTGAATCCGAGAAAAAAAGATTTAAGGACCCTATAAATGCTGAGAAAGTTTTAGAATACGATATTAAATGGAGGTCAGTGTTACAAGAATTACAAGATTTAAGGAAAGAAAGAAATGAAATTTCAATTCAAATTGGAGAATTGATAAAATTAAATGAAAACAAAAAAGCAGAAGATATAGTAAAAAAATCAAAAAAAATTAAAGAAAAAATTGATGAATTAGAAAAATTAAAAGAAGAATATATTGAGCAGCGAGAAAGATATCGTTATATGGTAGGAAATATTCTACATGAATCTGTTCCTATAGGTAAAACTGAAGAAGAAAATGAAATTGTAAGAACTTTTGGAAATGTGCCAAAATTTGATTTTAAACCATTATCTCATGTTAACTTAATTGAAAAAATTGATGGAGTAGATACTAAAAAAGCTTCAGAACTTGTGGGGTCAAGATTCTTCTATTTAAAAGGAGATCTAGTTTTACTTAATTTAGCCCTTTTGAAATATGCATTAGACAAATTAATAAATAAGAACTACAGCCCCATGTGGCCTCCATTCTTTATAAAATATGAAGTAATGAAAGCAGCAGCAGAATTAACAGATTTTGAAGAGCAATTATATAAAATCCAGGATGAGGATTTATATATGATTGCAACATCTGAACAGCCCTTAGCTGCTTATCATTACAATGAAATAATAGACCCAGAAAGACTACCAATTAAATATGCAGGGATTTCTTCATGCTTTAGAAGAGAGGCTGGTTCACATGGAAAGGATACTTTAGGAATCTTTAGAGTACATCGGTTTGAAAAAGTAGAACAATTTATTTTTTGTAAACCCGAAGATTCATGGAAATATCATGAGGAATTGATTAAAAATGCTGAAGAGATTTACAAGGAATTAAAATTACATTATAGAATTGTTAACATCGCTTCTGGAGAATTAAATGATAATGCTGCAAAAAAGTATGATTTAGAAGTATGGTTTCCTTCTTCAGAAACATATCGAGAATTAATATCTTGTAGTAATTGTTTAGATTATCAAGCACGAAAATTAAAAATTCGTATGGGGAAAGTTGGATCCCAAGAAGTGAAAGAAATATTACATACCTTAAATTCAACTGCAATAGCAACTGAGCGTACTATCTGTTGTATCCTTGAAAATTATCAAAATAAAGATCATTCAATCACAATTCCAGAAGTCCTTCGCAAATATATGAATGGTAGAAAGATTATTAAAGCAAAAAAATAAACAATAATAGATGGAAAAATGATGGAGATAAATATAGAAGATTTTGAATCATTTTATAAAGAAAGAATTAATACACAATTCTTTAAAATAAGAAAATTTACAAAAAAAATAATAATGGATATTAGAGATAATCTAATTGAAATTAAATTATGTTTAGACCACTTCTTGGAAAAA
>CAYNEU010000421.1:0-1506 GCA_964396275.1 uncultured archaeon
GCACCAATAATTAGTAATTTTTTCATAATGATATAGATTTTTTAAAAATTATAAATATTAAAATTTACTATACAAAAATTACTAAATAAAATAATAAATGGAATTAATCTTAGATATAAAGGCTAACAAAGATGATTGATGGTATTGTTATTAAAGAGGTTAAGAAATTTGTAGATGAGCGGGGCTTCTTTTCTGAACTTTTAAGAGATGATTGGAAAGATTTATTATCTGATGATAAATTGGTTCAATTTAATCTGTCAATTAGTTATCCGGACATCGTTAGGGCATGGCATAGACATTTAAAAGGACAGGTTGATTATTTTATTTGTATCTCTGGAGCAATTAAAGTATGTGCTTATGATGATCGAGAAGACTCAGGAACATTTGGAGAAATTGATGAAATTATTCTTAGTGAAGAAAATCTGAAGGTTGCTAGGATACCCGGTATGCTTTGGCATGGTTATAAAGCAATTGGAACAAAACCAATTAAAATGTTATATGGTGTGAATAAACTCTATAATTACAAAGATCCTGATGAAGAAAGAAGGGCTTGGAATGATGAGTTAATAATTCCTAAATCAATTAATGGAAAAACTAACGATCCTAGAGTTGGAAAACCTTGGGATTGGTACTATACACCAAATAAATAATTAAATGAAAAATTCTTTTACAGAATATTAATAAAAATTTCAAGGTAGATTAAATGAAAATAATGGTTGCTGGAGGGGGGGGATACGTCGGTAGTATTTTAATACCACATCTTTTAGAAGAAGGATATGATATAACATGTTTAGATAAACTTTTTTTTGGAGAAGAACCAATAGAATCTTTTAGAGATGAAATAAAACTCATAAAAGAAGATATCAGAACATTTAAACCCTCAATTCTTGATGATATTGACGTATGTATTAATCTCGCAGCAATTTCTCAACCTGATCAAACAGAAGCAGTTGATCCTAAATTATATTATGAAATAAACCATGAAGGTTGTGTAAGATTAGCAAGATTCTGTAAAGAAAAACAAGTAAAAAAGTATATTTTTACATCAACTTGCAGCGTATATGGATTTCAGAAAGATATTATCAGTGAAGAAAACACACCAAATCCTCTTGAAGCATATGGGAAATCAAAAATTTTAGCAGAAAAAGACATTCTTAGTTTAGCGGATGATAATTTTTCAGTAACTATATTAAGACCGGGAACGATGTATGGTTTCTCACCAAAAATGAGATTTGATTTAGTAGTAAATGGAATGACTTGGGCATTACAAGAGTTTAAAAAAATTAATGTTATGAGGGATGGAACACAATGGAGGCCCAATGTCCATGTTAATGATGTTGCAAGACTTATAGTTCACTTAATCGAAACTGATGGAGATAAAATACAGAGAGAAATATATAATGTTGGAGCTAATGAACAGAATTATCAAATAAAGCCCTTAGCAAAACTGATTGGGGATTCAATAGGAATAGATTATAAATTGGGCTGGTATGGCGAACCAGATAC
>CAYNEU010000422.1:0-1672 GCA_964396275.1 uncultured archaeon
TTCAGTAATTTTTTTTCTATCGAAATTTTTTATTTCTAATCTTTTGAATAATTCATCCGGATCACATCTTAAAATAAATGCATAATCAATAAATCTTTCTGGAATAATATCCGAGAAATGGCTTTCTATTATCAGGTATGGTGGATTCTCTCGCTTAATATCTTCAATCTTATCTAAAATATAAGGTAGAAATATATCAAAATCTACAATATAAGTTCTTCTTTCTTTATCATATTCAAATGAAAATTCATCCGAAATTGCTAATTCATTCAATGAAATTATTTTAGTGTTAATTAAATTAGAAATTTCTTTTGCTACCGAAGTTTTTCCGCAGCCAGGTGTTCCGGAGATAATGATCTTTTTCATTTCTAAATATATAATAGATTTTGATAATTAAAAAAGTGAATGAACATAATTGAATTTAGTCAAAATTGAAAGAAATCAAGTGAAAAATATCGATTATTAATATTTATCTTTACATTTTAAAAATAAAATTATATTTTCATTAAGATGTAGAGATAATTACCTCTACAAAATACACTTAAAGACATAAACTTATATATTTGTAGAGATAATATCTAATTATGGTAAGTCTTATAAAAAAAAATATTAGAGGAAAAGAATATTATTATCTTTCTTATTCTTATCGAGAGAAAACTAAAGTAAATAATATCTCAAAGGCAATCGGGAAGGAATTTCCGGAATACGATAAGTTAGGTCACATTAAAGAAGAGTTTTGTTATGAAATATTCCAGAAACGATGGATGTCTATAATAGAAAAAATAACAGAAAGATATCAAGAAAGATTTAATTCATTACCAAAACCAATTCAGGTAAAAGATTTAAGGACTTTTGGAGTAAGATTTACTCACAATACAAACAGAATCGAAGGATCAACTCTAACTTTAGATGAAGTAGCATTAGTTGTTGATGAACCTGATGTTTCAATCAAGAAACCAACACACGATATAATAGAAACAAAATCACACATGAGTGTTTATGAAGATATGATTACCAGTAAAAAGGAAATCGATTGGGAATTACTTTTAGACTGGCATGATAAAATTTTTGAATTAACTAAACCAGAAATTGCAGGTATTATAAGACAATACCCCGTTCAAATAAGTAGAAGTAAATATGTTCCTCCAATGGCAGGAGTAGAATATCTCTTGGATGACTTGCTTAAATGGTATAATGAAAATAAAAATAAATTACATCCTGTTTATCTTGCATGTATGATGCATTATAGATTCGTTTCAATCCATCCTTTTGGAGATGGAAATGGGAGAATATGCCGAATCCTTATGAATTACATCTTATTTAAGAATAAATATCCTATGTTTGATATTGAATATAAAATTAGACAGAGTTATTATAATGCTTTAGAAAATGCAAATTTAAAAGAAGATGATATGATCTTTATTGGCTGGTTTTGTAAAAGATATATTAAAGCTAATGATGTATATCTGAAATAAAAATTTAATATTTTTCTAGGATTAATGATAAAAAAATAATCCGAGTATGCTTATCTAATAAATGGGAAAGGGGGGCTTCGAACCCCCGACCTCACGGTTATCAGCCGTGCGCTATACCAGGCTAAGCCACTGAAGAGATGCTTCCAACAGAAAAATCCTCTCTCCCAAGCCGCTTTCCCATTCAAAGATTAATGGTA
>CAYNEU010000423.1:0-2595 GCA_964396275.1 uncultured archaeon
TGAAAAATTTGAATTTCTTTTATGGAATATTGATTGTAGACAACAGAGAGCTTATTTGCGAACTATTTTTTACAATGGAGCAGAAGCTATAATAATTTTCATTTCTGAAACAAAAGTGGATCAAATTCTATATTATCTTAATGAAATCCAAGCACGAATACCATCAATTACTATAATTTTTTGCATAATCCTTGAACATTTTACTAGAGAAGAAATTATTAACAGGCATTTAAAAAACGAAGATTTTGATTCAATTATAAAATCAAATAGTGTTTATATTAATGAAATATCTGAGCCTTTAGACATTCTGGATCAAATATGTTCAATTTTTTTAAAGAGAAATAAATATAAAGAAATGGAGAATGTTTATATCATAGATTTTATTCCTTTAAATCTCCTTTTCGATCATTCTAGCGTCACTGATGAATGTAATGACTATTATGAACCTGAAACACGTAATACAAATAGTATTCGAGCAATAAATACAGAACAATTGATAAAATTTATTTTAAACTTAAACTTGAAAGTTCATATAGAGTCTGATAATTGGATTCGAATCAAAAATAAGGAACTTGGTAACTTTTCAATTTATCTTAAAAATGGTAATGTATATTATTATCCTAAAATATGTGAAAAATGCCGGGATAACAGATGCTTAAAATTCAAAAAAGCTCCTTTTTTTATTTGTATTGAAGCAGGAGAATCAGCGGGTTGGACAAATATCGAAGGATTTGAACAAAGTGAACTTCTCATTATAACTAAAATACTTGCGTTAAAAGAAGGAAATGAAAATAATTTACCTAAATCAGTGCTAAAACAAATTAAAAATTTGAACAGATGTGAACGATTAAAGAAGTGAAAAATGACAGCAATTTTAAAAACATTTGATTTGAAGACAAAAGCATATTATGACGTAATTAATATTACCGAGCAAGTTCAACATTGTATTAACAATAGTAATATCAATAACGGAATTGTAAATGTTCATGTAGCGGGATCCACAGGAGCAATTTCTACTGTAGAATATGAACCAGGTCTGGTAAAATATGATATCAAGAATCTCTTAGAAGAGCTAATTCCATATGATGAACACTATAGACATCACGAAACATGGCATGATTATAATGGAGCAGGGCATTTAAGAAGTTTCCTAATAAAAACTTCTCAGGTATTTCCATTTAAAAATCAAAAATTAATATTAGGAACATGGCAGCAGATCATATTTATCGAATGTGATGAAAAGGCAAGATCAAGAAAGATACATTGTATGATCGTTGGCGACTAAGTATTTTTATATAATTTAAAAAAATAAATAAAATTATATTTATTTAGGTTTTGAGTTTTTTATTAAATTATCCAATTCTGATATTATTAATTGGTATTTGTCACGTATTCGAATTTTCTGGAATTTTTCTGTAAGATCCATAACCGAGTTATCTAATTCCTTTACTTTTTCAGTAAAAACAGGGATTTTTTTCATTGTTTTATAAGTATTTTCTTTTAAACTGATCTGATATTCTAAATTTTCCAAAAATTTGTTGTCTTCTTCTATCAATCACATCATCTCTTTTATAACTTAATTCATTGGGTAAAATCAGATTAGTCTCTTTAAAAAATATAAATATCATTTATATGTCATCGTAATTTCTCTGAAATCACTATTCTTTTAAGAAATTCTCCCAAGAAATTGAAATCATAAGCATAGGAGTAATATATAGATACGATCTCGATATTATAGCAAGCAATATAGTTAATAATTCCAAGATTAAAATTGAAAAACTCATTTTCGCATTCGCAGAAATTTAAATTTAAATGAATCTATTATTTTATTAACTTCGATAAATTGCTTTAACGAATATGAGCTGAAAATTTTTGGAAGGTTTATTCTTAAAAATTATTGTAAGTGGACTCGATAATGCAGGTAAAACCTCAATCTTAACAGCACTTGATAAGAAGTATGATTTTGAGAAGGATATTGTACAACTTAAGCCTACCATTAGAGTAGAGTATCATAAGATGAATTTTTTGAGAAATAATTGCGTGTTCTGGGATATGGGCGGCCAATCAAGCTATCGAGAGATTTATATCAATTACCAAGATGTTTATTTTGATGGTACTGATTTACTAATCTATGTAATAGATATTCAAGATCCAGATCGATTTGATAACTCACTTGAATATTTAAATGCGATTTTAAGCTTCTTTGAAAAGAGTGAAATGAATGTTCCTATAATAATAACATTTCATAAATACGACCCTGAGTTAAAAGCTGATGAAGAAATCCTTGTAAATATTGAAAAATTAAGAGAAAAAATAATAAATAAATATCCTAATTTCAATATATTATTTCAGCAATCTTCTATTTATGATATAATTTCTATAGTCCAGTTAGTTTCATATGGGCTTTCTGTATTTGATAAAAAGTTTTTTCAACTTTCAGAATTATTAGAATATTATTTAGATATTTTTAAATGCCAAGCTTTAATTATATTTGATCGAAATGGTATTATCATTTCTGAATACTATAGTGATATCAACCCTGAAGTATATGTTGAGTTGCTAGAATCCATCAAAGAACATCTCTTCTTACTTAAA
>CAYNEU010000424.1:0-3476 GCA_964396275.1 uncultured archaeon
AAGTGTAAAGGAAATTATTCAAACTTATTCTTCTCAAATTAAATTTAAATCTGAAGGATATACGAAAACATGTAGCCAATGTGGAGCCCCAGCTAAACCAGATGCAAAGTATTGTTTGTTCTGTGGTGCTCAACAATAAAAATTACAACCCTTCTTTTTTTATTAAGTTTTCTTTAATAATGTGTTCATTCACTAATTAATGTTAGTTTATCTGTACAAAACGTTTTCTTTTTAACATTTTTAAAAATAAAAATTGGACTCCTACTTTATTATATTTTTCAAAATGTTCCTATGGAGTATAACTAAATTTTTACAATTTAAAAAAACAATAAATAATAGTGACATCTAAAAAACAAGTTAATGAAGTAGTATTAGTAGAAACTGAAAAAGAGCCATTAGTGGAAACAGGGGATAATTATTTCCAAGTTGATTTCTTAAAAGCAGCAATGATCTTTTTAGTGATTTTCGATCATATAGTTTCTTGGAGTATAAAATCTTATATTGCTGTCACTTTTTGGGAGAGAATCTCAATACCAGTGTTTTTAGTGATTTTGGGTTTTAATATGGGGCACTCATTTCAAAGAAGTGAAGACCAGACATTAAAGGGATTATATTCTCGGAGTTACTTTAAACGTAAGGTTTTACGATATATTGTACCATTTCTTATTTTATACGCTGCCTCAACCTTTATAGGTTTATTTATGTATGGATTTGATATTACTGCTATGTGGTATGGGCAATATTATCCAGACCATGGTTTTATAAACTTATTTATAGGAATATTGCCTTTTTGGGGTCCAGGGAATTGGTTTATTCCAGTGTTATTGCAATCTATTATCTTTTTACCACTCCTTTATATTGCATTTAAAAAGAAACCTATTTTGACATTAATAGCATGTTTTGTGGTAGAAATAGTAACACAATTACTAGTGTTTTTTTTTATAGGAGAGATTACATCCTGGGAAGAAGTATATATCTTGAATATGTTGATGGATAGTGTATTATTTTATCTTCCAGCTATTGGCTTAGGAATGTGGTTTTCCTTTGGATATAAACTTAATGATAATCGTAACTTTTTTATGTGGATTATATATCCAATAAGTTTAGCCTTTATTACAGTACATCAGTTTTTTTCCTACAGAATTAGAATTGATGGTGTACTACTCTTAAGAGGAGATTATCATTTGTTAATTGTTCCATATTCTGCGTTCTTATTTTTGCTAGCAATGAAGTTTTTACCTCAGAATCGAGACGGAAGGCTTTCGCGAGGAATTTCTTTAATTAGCAGATCCACGTATCATATCTTACTTACCCAAATACTAGGATATGGGATGATTTACGCTTTTTGGGGAGATCACTATGCTATAAACACTCTTGTTACATCCCCTTTTTCCCCAGGTGATATAGCAGAAATATTCAATGATATTATAAACCTTGTTGTTTTATGGATCTACTTTATTTCATTTGGAATTTTGTGGTATAGAATTGATCAAAATAGAAACTTACTTAGACGAGCACTTTATTACATCAACTTCTTCATAGTATTCTCTTCAGCGATGATTTTTACTTTTTGGATACAAGAGTTTTGGGTACCAATACCTCTTCTTATCATTCTTGTGTATGCTATCGGAGCATTAATTACTCGGTATGTGATAAAGAGACCCTTTAATACAAGGCTTTTAGGTTTATGGACTTTAGTTTTAGCAACTACATTTACAATGATGATTCTTCAAGCAGTTGTATTCCAAACTCATGAGTATTTGATTACAATGCTTTCTATTGGGGTGTCACTAACAATTGCGATAACTGGTACTATTTTAGATTCTATTCAAAATAGATAGAATCGATAAATTCTAGTTTTTTTTTTTTATATTTTTATGGGTTATTTATTAGGTTTTTCATTATAACTTATCTTGCTGAACAAGATTCCCTCTATTTCATTATTCCGCTTTAGAATTTGTCAAAACAATGATAGTTAGAAATTAAAAATCTTAATACAATGGAGAATTGGGATATACTCAATGATAATCGGATTAATTTTTTATAAAAAGTGATTTTTAAAAAATTTTAAAAATATTTATCTTGCTGAGACCGCAATTCTTTCGATTTCATCCTTGCGTTTTACAGCTCTAGATTCTTGACTGTTACTTGCTGCTAGTATTAGTTCTTGAGCTACATTTTCTTCAAACATCTTTTCATTTGCATGCGATCGGGCGCCAATTGCCTGAACGAGATACTTGATAGCTAAATCAACTCGCCGCTGTGGAGCAATATCCACTGCTGAGGCATAGGAGATTCCTCCCATAGCGATCTTTGTCGTTTCTTCTCGAGGTGCAGAATTACAGACCGCATCTACTAAAACTTGGACTGGATTTTGCTCGGTGGTTAATTCTATTAAAACAAAAGCATTTTTAATACTTTTCAGAAGTTTAGCTTTCTTGCCAGAATGATAGGAACTCTTATGACCTCTGATCTTACCCCCAATGAAACCGGGAGCGAGTAATCTATTGGAAAAACGTTCAATAACTGAGACTTTTGAGGTTTTCCAGAATCTTTTATGCTCATGTCTACCAGCAGAATGAGGTACGATAATAGGTTTCAAATTAATATAATTTTCAAGAGTTCTATCACTTATATGTATGTCCGAAAAAGACCAATTATTAAATAGTTTTACTTCTTTCTTTACTTTACTCATAACTTTTAACCTCTTTACCGCAACGGCTTTTCTTTCTTCCCTGATAAAAGAGCTTCTAAACTTACACCATTAACTTTAACGACCCTATAACGCACTCCAGGGAGATCTCCGATAGATCGCCCTTTAGCGCCTCCAATTCCTTCAACTATTACTCTATCATGCTCTTCTATGAAGTTAAGCGCCCCATCTCCCGGGAGGAAGGCCGTCACACCTTTTCCATTCTTTTTCAATTGGATACGTACACACTTTCTTATTGCTGAGTTTGGTTGTTTACTTTCTCGACCTACTTTTTGAAGAACGATACCAAGAGCTTGACAACTTCCTTCTAATGGGTCAACTTTTTGTTTTAATTTGAGTATTCTTCTTTTATATTTTGTTTTGGACCATTTAAACTTTTTTCGATTAGTTTTAAGTTTTCTCGCGGCATATAACCCTTTGGGAGCTATTGATAACACCTAATAATTATTAATTGATAGTACTTTAGTAGGAGAAAAATGTTTCTTTAAACTTAAAATTTATGTATATAATGAAAAAATGCTACTTTTGAATATCCTATTCTACTCTCAGATCAAGGCTTTTTATAGCACTATAGCAAATATCTATGCATTCATTTAGATTTTCAGCAGAGCACAATTCAGGAATATCCTTGTTAGAATGTATATATTTTGCGTCTTTTTTTGATAAAAAGCAAGTTACTTGGAAACCTTTCTTCTCAGCTTTTTTTGTAAATGCTCGAAAAACTAAATGATCACTTCCAGAACCTAATGATAATTTTGATTTC
>CAYNEU010000425.1:0-3002 GCA_964396275.1 uncultured archaeon
CTATTTGTAGCAAGAGAAATGATTTACCAAATAAAAGATTCAGGTGCTAAATATCTTATAATGCTTGATAGATTCTTTCGAGAATATAAGAAAGCTGAAGAACATTTAATCTTGGAAAAAGTAATTTTAGTGAATGTTGAGGGAAAAATTCCAGATATACCTGAGACAAACAAATTAATCCATTATAACACACTGATGGATTCAAATCCTCAACCTCTTACAGATTTCAAAGTAAAAATTAATCCAAAAGAAGATGTTGCTATTATTCAATATACAGGAGGTACAACAGGGGACCCAAAAGGAGCTGAGCTAACTCATTATAATGCCCTATCAAATCTGATGCAAATTGGTCAAATCTCGGATTATATGAGAGAAAGATATATTAAGGGAGACCTTGTGGGACTTTCTATACTCCCATGGTACCATGTTTACGGAATGATAAGTGAGCTTCTACAAAGTCCGCGTACTGGAGGCAAAGCGATTGTTTTTCCAACATTTGATATCCCCCGGATAATTGAAACTATAAAGAAAAAAGAAGCTAATTTCTTACTTGGAGTGCCTACTATGTTTATTAATATTCTAGGATCGCCTTTATGTAAAGATATTGATTTTTCAAATCTTAAGTATTGTAATGTAGGAGCATCAGCAATGCCAGTTGAAATTGCAAAGGAATGGGAAAAGAGAACTGGATTTCCTTTAGGAGAGGGTTATGGTTTAAGTGAGTCAACTGTATGTATTTCAAATATTCCACCATGGGGTAAGAAGAAACTAGGAAGCTGTGGTGTTCCTATAGCTAGCACTTTAGTTGGGATTATTGATGAAAATCTTAATTTCTTACCAATAGGGGAGCCTGGAGAATTAGTAGCGTCCGGCCCTCAGATTATGTCAGGATATCATAACCGACCAGAAGAGAATAAAAAGGTATTTTTTGAAGCAGGAGGTTATAGATGGCTTCGAACAGGTGATTTTGCGAAACTAGATGAAGAGGGTTATATTTTTTTAATCGATAGAGTTAAAGATATGATAAAGTATAAGGGGCACAGCGTTTATCCAAGAGAGATTGAGGAAGTTTTATATGAGCATTCTGCGATTCAAGAATGTGCTGTTATTGGTATTAAAGATCCAGATAGAGGTGAAAATATTATGGCACATATTATTCTTAAGCCAGAATATAAAGGACAAATCACTGAACAAGAAATAATCGATTGGTCTAAGGAGCAAATGGCGGCTTATAAATATCCAAGAATAGTAAAATTTGTAAGTTCTCTTCCAAAGAGCGCGGTAGGAAAAGTTTTAAGACGGGTAATCCGAGACAAAGAAGCTAAAAAGGCTGAAAAAAGAAAAAGTAAGTAAAATTATTTTTTTATTACTTCAATTCTTTATTATCAATAACTATCTGGTTTTATTATTTCAGTTAATAAGCATATTATGAATGAACGAATTAAAAAGCTACGAACACAAAGTCGTGAAGCAATTCCTTATATATCATTGGAACGTGCTTTATTAATGACAGATTTTTATAAAATAGGTGCTGCACATAAGTTTTCAGCTCCGATTGCGAGAGCAAAAGCATTTAAATACTTGATGGAAAACAAAAAGATTTGCATTAATGAGGGCGAAATGATTGTAGGAGAGCGTGGTTCAGAGCCAAAAGCAACTCCCACGTATCCAGAAGTATGTTGCCACAGTTTACATGATTTAGACATTTTAAATACTCGTAATAAAATTTCCTTTAAAATATCTGATGATACAAAACAAAAATCTAAAGAAATAATCATTCCTTTTTGGAAAGGAAGGTCTATTCGTGATAAAATTTTTTCAAAAGTAGATGAAGAGTGGATTGATGCATATGAGGCAGGAATTTTTACAGAGTTTATGGAACAGAGAGCACCGGGACATACTGTTGCAGGAAAGAACATATGGAATAAAGGATTTTTGGATTTTAAACAAGAAATAAAAGAGAGTATAGAAAGATTAGATTTTTACAATGATCCCAAGGCATTTGACAAAAGTGAGCAGTTAATTGCAATGAATATCGCTGCAGATGCAATAATTGCTTTTGCAGAACGCCATGCTCAAGAAGCCAAACAATTAGCTGCTAAAGAATTAGACTTAAAAAGAAAAATTGAATTAGAAGAGATCTCGGAGATTTGTTCTCGCGTTCCTGCCCAGGCACCTAAAACCTTCTGGGAGGCACTTCAACATTATTGGTTCATTCATTTAGGAGTTATAACCGAATATAATACATGGGATTCCTTCAATCCAGGACGCTTAGATCAACATCTATATCCATTCTATAAAGATGATATTGCTAATGGAATATTAACAAAGGAAGATGCATATGAATTGCTCCAAGCTTTCTGGGTGAAGTTTAATAATCAACCTGCACCTCCCAAGGTTGGTATAACTGCTGAAGAGAGTAATACTTATACCGATTTTTGCAATATTAATATTGGTGGTCTTAAAGAGGATGGTTCCGATGGAGTCAATGAAATGTCCTATATCTTATTAGATGTACTTGAAGATATGAGGATAGTACAGCCAAGTAGTAATGTTCAGATTAGTATAAAGACACCACATAGTTTTTTAAAAAGAGCTCTTGAAATTGTTAAAACTGGTTTTGGTCAACCCTCAGTTTACAATTGTGATGCAATAATTCAGGAATTAACTAGACAAGGTAAATCTATATTAGATGCTCGAAATGGTGGAGCAAGTGGTTGTGTTGAATCTGGTGCTTTCGGAAAAGAAGCATATATACTAACGGGATATTTTAATTTAGTAAAAATTTTGGAAGTCACACTTCATAATGGTTTCGATCCTATAACTAAAAAGCAGATTGGATTGAAGACTGGTGAGCCTACAACTTTTAAAACTTTTAATGAATTCTTTGAAGCCTATAGAATACAAATTAAACATTTTGTAGACATCAAAATTAAGGGAAATCAAATAATTGAACGAATCTGGGCACAAAATCCCGCTCCTTTCCTTTCAATATTGATCGA
>CAYNEU010000426.1:0-3719 GCA_964396275.1 uncultured archaeon
GAAACAACACCACAAGAATATTTATTAGTTAAAAAAGATGGGAGGAAATTCTTTGCTTTAATTCATTCAAAACCCGTTTATAAAAATAAAATAATTATTGGAATAAGGGGTACCATAACAGACATTAATAACCTTATAATAGCACAACAAGAATTAAAGGAATCCGAAGATAAATTTAGAACAATTGCTGAACAATCATTAATGGGAATCTGCATTATACAAGATTTTGAAATTAAATATTTGAATCAACAAATGGCAGATATTTATGGTTATCATTTTGATGAAATTAAGCAATGGAAACCTAAAGAATTTATAAAAGTTATACACCCAGATTCTAAAGAAATGGTAATAAATCAAATAACTAAAAAACAAAAAGGTTCAAAAGATGTAATTACACATTATATTGCGAAAATAATTAAAAAAAATGGGGATATACGATATATAGAAAATTACTCCAATCCAATAATTTTTCAAGGAAAAACAGCAGATTTATTAACTCAGATAGATATTTCTGCCAAAATGAATGCAGAACAAAAAGTGCAATCATCAGAACAAAAATATCGTCATTTATATGAAAATTCTCCAAACGCAATTCTCTTATTTAATTTGAATGGAGAAATATTAGATTGTAATCTAATTTCAGAAGAATTATCTGGATTCAATAGAGAGGATTTAATTGGAAAGAATCTTCGGAATCTTAATGCTATCCCAAGAAGCGATCTCCCCATTATTTTAGAAGATTTTAATGCTCTACTTAAGGGAATAGCTATTAAATCAAGAGAAATTCAACTCCACACAAGAGAAGGAGCTTTACTATGGGTTAATCTTCAAGCATCATTATTTGATTACGAAAATGAGAAAGTAATCCAAGTTATTATACAAAATATAGATGAAAAAAAGAGAGCAGAACAAGAATTGAAAGAATCTGAGGCCAAGTATCATGAATTATTTGAAACATCTCCAGATGGAGTTATACTTACCGATTTAAAAGGAAATATAATAGAATGTAATTTTGCTATAAAATCTATTACGGGATATTCTCCAAGAGAATTTATTGGTAAAAATTTTTTAAAGTTGAATATATATCATGAAAATGGGTTAGAAAAATTATTAGAAGGATATAAAGATTTATTAAAAGATAATCAATTAGAAGCTGTGGAATTTCCGATCAAACATAAGGAAAATAAGATTAATTGGGTACAAGTTAGATATACTCTGATTAACATGAAAGGACAAAAGCATATTCTAGCAGTTCTTCATGATGTAACCACGCAGAAGGAAGCAGAGGAAACTATAAAAAGAAGTGAAGAAAGATATCGCGACATATTGGAAACTTCATCAGTAGGAGTATTCGAGCTTGACGTTAATAAGAACCAAATTAAATATATAAATCCCAAACTAATAGAAATTATCGGATATAAAGGAGTTGAATTAACTGAAGACCATTTTTTAAATAAATTAATACACCATAAAGTTTTACGCAAACTTATAGATTCAAATGAGGAATCTGAATTAGAATTTAGAATATTCGACAATTTTGGGAAGTTGAAATGGTTATCTGGTAAAAGAATACCACGCTTTAACGAAAATGGACAACTTATTAGTATAAGAGTATGGCTTGAGGATATAACAGAAAAGAAAATGTATGAAAATTTAATATATGAGTTAAATGTAAATTTTCTGAATTTTACAGCAGATATTAGAAATAATATCCAATTATTACTTAATACGTGTTTAAATTTGCTTAATGGTGACTTTGTTTTATATATCAACAAAACTGAATATGAAGGAAAAGAAACATATCAGATACTTACGTCTGATAATAAATTGTTTATGTGTGATGCTAAATTTTTAGTTGAAAAATTGTTTGTTAGTGAATTGTTTTACGAATCCCATGATTTTACTCAAACCTTTTTTGATATTAATCGTAGGAATTTTGCCAATACAGATCCTTTTGTAGCAAAATATAATTTAAAAGGATGTTTCGGAAAATTAATCAAATCACAAAACGATTTAGAGTGTGCTGTTTGTGTTTTTTATAAACAAAATCCTGTTATAAGTAATCAAGACAAATTAGTAATGCTTTTATTATGCGATGCAATCGAAATTGAACAAAGACGCTGGCAAGTCCAAAGAGGCTTAGAAGAACAAAATATTACATTACACAAAATTAATAGTCTTAAATCAGAGCTTTTCTCAAGAACTTCACATGAATTAAAAACTCCTCTTATCTCAATCAAAGGTTTTACAGAACTTTTATTAACGATCCATAAACCTAAATTAGATAAAGAGATTTTATCAATTTTAGAGGAAATTGAAGAAGGGAGTAAACGTCTTGAAAAAATTATTAATCTATTATTAGAAAGTACAAAATTGGAAGCTGGTCAATTAGAATTAAGCCTATCTGACGAAGATCTAAGTTTTTTAATTAATTTCTGTGTTAAGGAATTAAAAGGATTAGCAAAATTACGAAATCAATCTATTATCCTCAAATTACATGATACCTTGGAAACTCAATTTGATAAAGAAAAGATTTATGAAGTTTTTTCCAACTTGCTTGTCAATGCTATTAAATACACACCTCCAGGTGGAAATATCACTGTTGAATCCGCTATTATAGAGGGCTTTTATTTAATTTCTGTAAAGGATGATGGAATTGGATTTACACCCGAAGAGAAAAGTCAAGTATTCATGCAATTTGGGAAAATTGAAAGATATGGTCAAGGTTGGGATGTCTCTATTGAAGGAACAGGACTTGGTTTATATATAACAAAAAAATTAGTAGAATTGCATGGAGGAAAAATTTGGCTTGAATCTGAAGGAAGAAATAAAGGAAGCACTTTCTATTTTACAATTCCAATAAAGTTTTGAAAAATTCTTCTTTACGCATGTTCATTTTCTATTACCTCAAATTTTAAATACAAGTCTAAGTATATAATTTAATAAAAATTACGTATACGAATTCACTAAAAATGTTGAATGTCGAATGGACAAGATATTTTGTTGTTTATGCTATACAATCATTCGCAATTATTTTATACGTTGTCATTACCTTTAAAATTCTTAAAAGGAATAGAAATCGGCTCACATCGATATTGAGTACTTTTTATTTATTAGGTACAAGTGGTCTTTTTTTCAATCTAATACTTATACCAATTAAGAATAATCCTATAAGTACAATTTTATATTTTATGACTTTTTTTTTAATATCATTTGGACAGATTTTTCTTATTGTTTTTCTTAGAACCCTTCTAAATTTAGATATAAATACCAACTCTAAAGTAGACCACTTTATTATTCTTGTTTATGGATTATTAATCTCAATTCCTTTTTTCATTCCCGAAGGATTTAGTTTTAATGAGAGTACGAACTGGATTCCAATCTATAGTTGGAATTTTCTAATAATACTATATTCAATATTCACAGTTATGATAATTATTCCAAGCACCATATATTTTAAGAAATTATATAATAAATTTGAGAAGATTGAATTAAAAAAGAAACTAAGATATTTTACAGCTGGGAGTTATGGAATGTTCTTTACTTCTTATGGAGCTATATTATATAATACATGGCAAAATCCAATATTTAAAGTAGTATGGACATTTCTCTCTTTAATTATCATTCCTTCTGGTCTTTTAATATATTACGGAATTGCGCGAAATTTGTGAATTAAGTATTAATTTCTAGAAGAATTGGACCCCAAATTTTTTATTATA
>CAYNEU010000427.1:0-5501 GCA_964396275.1 uncultured archaeon
GAATCATTGCCTATAAGAAAAGATACGTTGATCATCTCAAAATCTACAGCAATAATCGAAAGAAAGAACATGGTTTTTTCTGGTACTACAGTTACCTACGGTAAAGGAAAAGCGGTTGTTATAGCTACTGGGATGAATACAGAATTTGGAAAGATTGCTGAACAGGTCTTAATTTTAGAAAAGACGCAAACTCCCTTAGAATTAAGAACAAAGGAATTAGGAAAATGGATGGGAATTATTGCTTTAACTATCAGTATCTCAGTTTTTATAATTGGGTTGATAAGGGGCATACAATTTCTTACTATTTTATTGTTTGGTATTGCTTTAGCAGTAGCTGCAGTACCAGAAGCATTGCCAGCTGTAGTTACTGGAAGTCTAGCTATTGGGATGCATAAAATGGCAAAAAAAAATGCACTGGTTAAAAAAATGTCTGCTGTTGAAACTCTGGGTTCTACTACCGTTATATGTTCTGATAAGACCGGTACATTAACCAAAGGTGAAATGACAGTGAGGAAATTATACTTTTCTAATATGGAAATTGAAATCAGTGGTGTCGGTTATGAACCTATAGGTTCTTTGCAATTTGAGGGAAATCTTGATATTATCAAGAATGGAAATTTCGAACTTTTTATGAATGGGTTCATCCTTTGTAATGACGCAGAATTGATAAATGAAGGAGGAAAATGGCGAATAAGGGGAGATCCTACAGAGGGGGCTTTAATCGTAGTAGCAACGAAATTAGGGATCTCCCAAGAAAATTTAAGGGAAAAATTTTCACGCGTTGCAGAGATACCTTTTAGTTCTGAAAGAAAACGAATGACCACCAGCCATTCTTCAGGAAGCCAAACTCAAGTAATTTTTATGAAGGGTGCTCCGGAAACTGTGTTACAAAAGTGTAGTTTTATTGCAGAATTAGATAAAATAGAAAAAATATCGAAAGAGAAAGTAGATAGTATAATCAATGTTAATGAAAAGATGGCTAGCCAAGCTCTTCGTGTTTTAGCAATAGCAACTAAAGAAATCGAGAGCAGTGAGATTATTTATGATGAAAATGAGCTGGAAAGTGACTTAACTTTCTTAGGTTTAGCTGGTATGATCGATCCCCCAAGGATTGAAGTAGTTCAAGCAGTTGAAGTGTGTAAACAAATAGAAATAAAGCCAGTAATGATAACTGGTGATCATAAATCAACAGCTTTAGCAATAGCTAAAGATATTGGGATTTTTCACGAAAGCGATCTCATAATGACAGGAGAAGATCTAGAAAAAATAAGTGACGAACAATTAGAAGCAAAAGTGGAGAGGATAAGCGTATATGCTCGTGTTTCACCACTTCATAAACTAAAAATCGTTAAAGCCTGGAAGTCTAAGGGTCACATTGTAGCAATGACGGGAGACGGTGTCAATGATGCTCCAGCACTTAAACAAGCCGACATCGGAGTTGCTATGGGAATAACAGGAACGGAAGTAACAAAGGAAGCAGCCGATTTAATATTAACAGACGACAATTTTGCCACTATTGTTAATGCCATCGAAACAGGTCGATGGATTTATGATAATATAAAAAAATTTCTCACATATCTTCTTCAAGCAAATCTGGTGGAAATAACACTTCTATCTATCACAGTTTTGTTAGGATTTCCATTACCTTTGATTGCAATACAAATTTTATTCATTAACCTAGCAACAGATGGTCCACCGGCTTTAGTTCTCGGTTTAAGTCCTCCTGATCCTGATATCATGAAACGACCCCCTCGTCCTCCGAGAGAGACGATTTTCACTAAAGATGTTAAGTCCTTTCTATTGCGAGCATTGATCATTGAGGTACCTTTATTATTTTGGATATTCATAGGTTCTCTTGCTGAGGGAGTAATCGTCGCTCAAACCAGGCTCTTCTTAGTGTTTATATTCTTCGAGTTGGTTGTAGCTATAAGCTGTCGTTCTTTAAAATACAATATCTTAAAAGTTAAACCTCACCGTGCTCTTTTATTGGTGATATTAGGTGAAGTTATATTAATTATGATTTTATTTAGTTTCCCTATCCTTCAAGAAGCGTTTGGAATTGGTATAATAGGAGTAGTTGAAGTTTTGTTGGTTATCTTTATGAGTTTCGTAGTTTTAATTAGCATAGAATTAACTAAGCGATTATTAAATATCCTAGCAATGAGAAAATCAAAATAATTTTCTTTTATCTTTTATTTATTATATAATACTAATTTTAAATTTACTAATAATAAGATATCTAGAGTCTATTTCTCTCTACCTGCAATCTCTAGATATTCTGCGATAGTTTTAAGTTAATAAATTTACGTTTATAATCTTCGAAATTCATTTTTAAATATAACATAGAAAATTGTTAACTTTTCTTTGCTTTATACTTTCAAGTACGATATATACATATTTATAGCGATAGTTGCTTTTCTTGATTATCTACATTCATAGAAACAAATACTTAAATATGAAATTAATCCTAATAATCCTTATGAAATTATCAAGTAATGATTTTAAACATAACCAACTATTAGATAGAAAATTTTCATTGCGAGAAGGGAATAAATCACCTCATCTGAAATGGGAGAAAATCCCTCCAAATGCTAAGAGTTTTGCTATTTCTTGTAATGACCCAGACGCTCCTGCAGGTGATTGGATCCATTGGCTTGTTGTGAATATTCCAAAAGAAGTAACCGAAATTCCTCAAGGAGGTCCAATCCCGGGTGAACAACTACAAAATGATTTTGGAAAAACTGGTTATGGTGGTCCAGCGCCCCCTAGTGGCACACACAGATATGTATTCAAGATCTATGCAATTGATGTTGAGAAATTAAAAGGTGTCAATAAGAAGAATTTCTACGAAGAAATGGAAGATCACTCCATAATGTCTGCTGAAATAGTTGGATTATATAAAAGCAAAAAATAAAATATATTAAAAAATACATTAACTTCTTTTTTTTAATTTCATTTCTAATTAAAGAAATTAATTATGATTTTTTTGTCTTATCTAATTGTTTTTTTAATTTTAGAAAGAACTCAGGCGCCGATAATTGAAATGGTATCGGATATCTAGTACCCGCTTTATGAGTTTTTTCCATACCTTCTATAATTTCATCTATGATATTTATAGGTATTGATGCTATTAGATCAGTATCTAAAGCCATTCCGAAGCGACGATCACCAAGGCAAGGGAAGGCAATTTGCAAATCTCCTGTTAAAATTGCTTTAGTTATTGTATCAGCACAGACTCCATCACAAAAAGTTGACATTGAAACTCTTCCACCCCTCTTCCATAAATATCCTTGAATGATTCTCATTATTTGAGCGGAATTCCCCCAGATTAAAATTAAATCAGGTTTAAAATCTATACGTTCCAATGCTCCGGACACAATAGCGGAATATTTACCATAGGGAATTTTAGGCATAGAAGCAGTCGTCTTTTTAGCTGCTTCTTTAGTTTCATTATATCTTCCAATAAAGAATGCTCCTTCTTCAAAAAGTTTATGAGATGCTTCAAAGCCTATAGATATTCCTGCTAATGGACAAAAATTCTCTTCTTTTGCACATCCCATTGTCCATCCATAATATCGTGCATAACTAAATATTTGACAAAGTGCGATTTTATGTTCGGGTTTCTTTAAAAACTTTATAGTTTTTAAATCTTCAGAGTTTTCAAGTAATTTTACTCCAATTGGAAAGGTAGCTAACCGCAAATATTTATTTAGTTGATTATTTAAAGTCTCATATTTCCCCATGAAATCACATCTATCTATCATTAAAAACTAATTAAATAATAGAGTATTTCAAAATATAATAAATTAATAGATTGATACAAAATGAGTACAAGTAGAAAAAGATTAAAGCAAGGTTTAGTTCAAGTGTACTTTGGACGAGGAAAGGGTAAAACCACTGCTGCAATAGGGCAAGCTGTACGCGCAACGGGACATGGGTTTAAAGTATACATGATTCAATTTATGAAAGGTAATTACAAATACGGTGAAATTGAGGCTATTAAAAATATTTCTAATTTTGAATTAAAACAATTTGGTAGTCCAGATCTAATCGCTGAACCGGGAGAATTTGATTTAGAAGAAGGTAAAAAGGCATTAACCTTCGCTAAAGAAATTATCATGAGTGATGAATATGATATAGTTATACTTGATGAAGTAGGAGTTGCAATATCGATGAATGTTATATCTATTGAACCTGTATTAGACATAATAAAAAATAAACCAGAAAAGGTTGAATTAATCTTAACAGGAGGTCCAAAAATGCATCCAAAGTTAAAGGAGTTAGCAGATTTAGTCACAGAAATGCGAATGATAAAACATTATTATTCCTCTCAAGGAATTACTGCTCGATATGGAATTGAATATTAAAGTAAATCCTAATTTTGTAAAAAAAAATAAAAAAAAGGAAAAGCAAACATAATTATTTCGATTTCTCCAAAATCGTAAGTTTTCTTTTTCTGATCAGATAAAATCATAATATTCTTGTCTAATTACATATTTCTAAATTAATATATCTAAATTTTAATTACCAATTTTGAATAACCGATGAGACTTGATAGTTTGGATACAAGGATGCGTAGGAATTTGATAGTTTTAGTAATTACTAGACTAATTCATGGATTTGGTACAACTATGTTTGCTGTAGTTTATCAGCCGTATCTATTAGAACTTACAAATTCGATTGTATTAACAGGGTTATTTATTTCAATAGGATCAATAATTCAATTTATACCTATGCCCTTAATAGGGAAATTGTCTGATAGATTTAACCGTAGATACATAATTATTTCAAGTATCCCAATATATATTATAGGTCTTTTATTTTTAATATCAGCAAACCAGTTTAATTTATATTTTGTTGTTTTTGGGATAACATGTTATTTTTTGGGATTCATTTTGAATAATCTAAACGTTCAATTTTTAGTTGCTGAAAATAGCAATAAATCTAAAGGAACTGTATTTGGATTTATGTTTTTTTCTTATTTTGGGGGATCTATTGCAGGATCATTTTTCATAATTCTTGGAGAAGGACTCGATTCAAGATTTTATTTGATGTTTTTTATTATATTATTACTTATTGAAGAAGTATTCTTCATATTTTTTCTTACTCCTCAGACTCAGCATAAACAAAATCAAAAAATTCCGAGGAATAATAGTAAAAAAGAAAACATGTGGGTTAAGATTTTCAAAACTAAAACACTAAGAATGATATTAATTTTTTTCACATTAGATCTATTTGTATATAGTATATCTCTTTCAATTTATTCTGGAGGATTAAATGATTACTATAACCTCACTAAAGAAAATATTGCCTTTATTGTATTGTGGTTTAATATAGCAAATGCCATGTTCCAAATTCCCGCCGGCCATATAACTGATAAAATTGGTAATAAAAAAACATTAATCTTGAGTCAATTCTTTGGGTTTGGATTTTTTTTCATGAACATAATATCTGTTATTCTTTGGATGAATTATATTAGAGATACATTAATTATAACATTA